>PASJ01000040.1 GCA_002711925.1 Pseudobdellovibrionaceae bacterium
AAAATATGTTGAAAGTGCAACATGGGAACTTGATGAAAGTAAGTTTCAGTCATCAACAGTTTATAGTGCTAAAGCTGCTGAGAATTTAAATTATTTAAAGCCAAAACTTGCAGCTATAATTGCTAATGACCAAAATCTTTCTCAAGAACGAGCGACACAAATTGTTGAAGATTTTGTATCAAACAACACAAGTATAAAAGATATATTTTCCCAGCTAGGTATAACTGAGGCTAGTCAAGCGAATACTGTGCTTAAAGCTCAAGGGGTCACACTATCAAGCGGAGAGGATGTTCCTGTTGAAAAATATTGGGAAGACTCTTTAAGTGATGCCGTTAAGAGCTTGGTCACAAGTGGTGCTAAGGGATCTTCTACAGATTTTAGGCTTGGTGACCTTGAGGTGGGTGCTTTATATTCTATTTTTAATAATGAAAATGAAATTCTAGATGGCAAGCTTCATTTTTCGGTTGGCCTTGGGTTACGTTTTCCCGTCGGTGAGTCTTTGACACCTCGGGCTATTCTCCCGGCAGGAGGAGGGACTATCGATTTAGGCTTTAGAACTAACTTAGATTATTATCCAATGGATCATTTAGTTCTAAGTTGGCAGAACCAAGCCGAGGTGATGTTAAAAGAGGGTAAAGTTAGAGAAACGTCCTTACTTGACAATACGAAGTTTGTTGATTCTTCTTTGGAAAAAGGTGAAGAGCTTAGCAATAAAAAAACTGGTCTTGCCAATATTGGTTTTGTAAAAATGGGTTGGAGCATGGGGATGATTTCACCAAGTCTAAACTCTTTAGGGGTTTCAGCTTATTATCATTATGCATTTGATCGGGATGTTGAAGGTTTAGATGTTTCTTCAAGCAGTCCTATTCAAACTGGAGGAGGTCACCTTCACTCTTGGGAACTCATGACTAATTTTAATGGGTTAAACTTTGGAGTGCCTGTGCAACTTGAGCTATCCTACAAAGCTCCCATATCTGGTAAGAATCAAACCATGACTAGCGATGCTTTGGCTGCTCAAATAAAATTCTTTTATAGGTTTTAATCATTTTTAGTTGTTTGTGTCTGGAAGGTTATTCGTTAAAATAAAATCAAAGCCAGATTCTAATGCTTTTTTTGCCAGACGGTTCGTTTCTGGCAAATAAGCGATAAGTTTCGCTCCTCTCTTATGGTAGTCTTTAACCCACTCTTTTTTAAACATTGAAATACCTGCAACTTTTTGTGGCAGAGAATAAAAAGACTTTTCTTTAATCCCAGAGAGAAAGGGTAAAAAACTTAAAATGCTAAGACCGGCTTGCCAGCACTTTTTACTGTTAGCAAGGATTATGGGATTCTTTAATTCTTGACTTAAAAACTTTTCCTGGTCTTTTTGCCACAGTAAAAACCATGTTTTTTTTATTAGCCAGTTGCTAAGGTTTTTTTCTTTCAGCCATAGTTTTAGATAATAAATTGTTTCCTTACCTGTCTCTGGCTTGATATCAAAGATCCAAAAGCAAGTCTTATATCTTTCGATAAATGTGTCTAAAAATAACACTTTGTCACCAAAGTTTAAGGTGACCTGCTCAAGCTCTTTTCTGCTTAATTGATTAACAGGTGTTTTAGGTCCCCCAAGACGAGCAAAAGAGGTGTCATGACATAAAACAATGTGCTTATCTCTTGTTAGTCTTAGGTCTGTTTCTAAAAAGGAAAAATTATGATCAACAGCAGCGTCAAACGAGCCTATTGTGTTTTCACTATGTGAATGACAGTAGCCCCGATGTGAAATCCAAGTTGGTCGTTTCATTCTTTCCATCATTGTCCTCTTTTGAGATTTGTACTTTTTCTTTTTTGTTTTTAAAGACTTAAAATTTAATTTTCTTACAATTTATTAAAAATGTTTTATCATTCTTTTAGGAATGGAAATCTTTGCTTAAGCAAAGATAATGAGCTTTTGTTTTTCATGAGAAGAGATCCTTATGTCAGAAAGTTGGAAATCTTGGCAAGAAATGGCACAAAAGGAGGCAAAAAAAGATGATATTGAAATCTATCGCCTCTCGCCTGAATCTATACCTATAAAGAGACTTTATGTAAAGGAAAGTCTGAGCAAGGAGGCAAAAGATGAGTATCCAGGGCAGGCCCCCTATAAAAGAGGGCCAAAAGCTACGATGTACACAGGTAGACCGTGGACAATACGACAGTATGCAGGTTTTTCAACCGCCGAGGAGTCTAATAAATTTTATAAGGACGCACTGTCAAAAGGTCAAAAAGGCTTAAGTGTTGCTTTTGATTTACCAACCCATCGCGGATACGATTCAGATCACCCGCGAGTCAAAGGAGACGTTGGTAAAGCTGGAGTAGCCATAGATTCTGTTGAAGATATGAAAATTTTATTTTCACAGATTCCCCTTGATCAGATGAGTGTCTCAATGACGATGAATGGGGCTGTTCTTCCGATATTAGCTTCTTATGTCGTTGCAGCTCAAGAGCAAGGTGTAAGTAGTCAAAAATTGAAAGGTACTATTCAAAACGATATTTTAAAAGAGTACATGGTCAGAAATACTTATATTTACCCGCCAGCTCCATCTATGCGTATTGTTACAGACATTATGCATTATACGACTCACAATATGCCTTTATTCAATTCTATTAGCGTGAGTGGTTATCATCTCCAAGAAGCTGGAGCAGACTCCGCTCTTGAACTTGCTTACACCATTGCTAACGCCCTTGAGTATGTAAGAGCAGCGATAGCATCTGGCTTGAAAGTTGATGATTTTGCCCCTCGGATGTCTTTTTTCTTTGCTATCGGTATGAATTTCTTTATGGAAATAGCAAAGCTTCGAGCTGCTAGGGTTCTTTGGTATGAAATGATGAAAGAGTTTAATCCTAAAAATCCAAAATCATCTATCCTACGAACACACTGTCAAACATCTGGTTACTCTTTAACTGAAAAGTCTCCTTACAATAATATAGTACGAACAACGATAGAGGCGATGGCAGGGGCTCTGGGAGGAACCCAGTCTTTACATACAAATGCTTTTGATGAAGCAATAGCGCTTCCTAGTCTTGAGTCTTCTAGAATTGCTCGAGATACCCAGCTTATTTTGCAGAAAGAGACCGATATCAACCATACAGTTGACCCTCTTGGGGGTAGTTATTTTGTTGAAAGTTTGACAAGTGAATTGATTAAAAAAGCAAAGTCAATAATCAAAGAAATTGATGATTGTGGGGGGATGGTTAATGCTATCAATGCAGGTATACCAAAACTTCGTATAGAAGAGTCGAGTGCAAGAAAACAGGCTCGTATTGATGGGAAAGAAGAAATTATTGTAGGCGTTAATGATTTTGTAGATGCAAAAAATAATCAAGATTTTTTTGATGTAAGAGTTATTGATAATGAAAAAGTTTACCGCTTGCAAAAGGCTAAGATTGAAAAGCTTAGAAAAGAAAGAGATACTAAAAGGGTTCAGTCTTGCTTGAAAAAGATCAAAACATCTGCAGCAGACAAGAGTCAGAACCTCTTTGTAACGGTTCTTGAAGCTATGAAAGCTAGAGCCACAGTGGGCGAAGTCAGTGAGACTATCGCTAGTGTCTTCGGTCGATATCATTCACCAATACAAAGTATAAGTCGAGTATATATGGAAAACATGAGTGAAGATCAAAGTTTTAAAAAAGCTGTCGAAAATTTAAATAGTTTTATTATTTCGACAGGTCGAAGACCTCGAATATTAATTGCTAAGATTGGACAAGACGGTCATGATAGAGGAGCAAAAGTTATAGCAACAGGTCTGGCTGATATTGGTTTTGATATTGATATTGGTCCTTTGTTTCAAACTCCACAAGAAGTCGCAAAGCAAGCAGTAGAAAACGATGTGCATATGGTTGGGATTTCTTCTTTGGCTGCTGGTCACAGGACTCTAATACCAGAGTTGATTAGTGCTTTGAAGCAAGTAAAATGTGAAGACATTGCAGTTTCTATTGGTGGGGTTATTCCACAAAAAGATTACAAATTTTTGTTAGATGCGGGTGTAGCAACAATATTTAAACCAGGAACATCTATACCAGAATGTGCTTTACAAATTTTAGATGTTTTAAATCAAAAAAGTTAAAACTTATGAACTATAATGAAACAATAGAAGGCATTTTGAAAGGCAGTCGAAAACATTTAGCAAAAGCAATTTCTCTTCTTGAAAGCTATAGAGAAGACGACTTATTGATAGCCCAAAACTTGCTAGATGAACTGATGCCCAGTACAGGTAAGTCTTACAGGATAGGCATAACTGGAATTCCTGGGGTGGGCAAAAGCACATTTATTGAAGCCTTTGGGGAAGAAATCTTAAAGTTTGAGCCTAAAAAGAAAATCGCTGTTATTACTATCGATCCTTCTTCTCCCAAAAGAGGAGGAAGTATTCTCGGTGATAAAGTGAGAATGAATAGCTTGTCTCGTCATGAAAATGTTTTTGTTCGACCATCTCCCAGTAAAGGTGAGCAAGGAGGAGGAGCTTTAAAAACATATGAAACTTGTCTTTTAATGGAGGCTGCCGGTTACGATATCATTATTATAGAAACTTTGGGTGTAGGACAATCTGAGTACAAAGTTGGACAAATGGTTGATGCATTTTTGCTTCTTCATATGCCAGCAACAGGTGACGAGCTTCAAGGTATGAAAAGAGGAATTCTTGAGCTTGTTGATCTTTTGATTATTAATAAGTGTGATGGTAAGCTTGAGCATGAAGGTAAGCTCAACAAAAAAATTTTTGAACAGGTTTTTCACCTTTCTGCAACTAAAAAGAAATGGTCTCCTCCTGTCCTTCTGGCAAGCAGCAAGGAAAAGGAAGGTGTCGGTGTTGTTTGGCAAGAATTAAAAAAATTTTTATTACATCAAAAAAAGACAAGAGATTTTCAAAAAAAGCGTGAAAATCAGGCTCTTGAGTGTTTTAATCAACAACTTATTTTCAAGCTCAATAAAAAAATACGTGAAAAAGAAACTAAGCTTCTGTCTTATGAAGCTATTCAAGAAAAAATTAAAAATGGTTTACTTTGTCCGTCAAAAGCAGCTCAAATTGTACTTGAAAATCTTATGAAAGCGTGATTCTTAAAGGGTTTTCAAATAAAAAGCCTTAGAAGGGGTCATTATGCTTTTTCAACAAAATATTTTAACAATTCTTATTGTTTCACCAATGTTGATTATGTCTTTATCATTTCATGAGTGGGCACATGCTTACTCTGCGTATAAGCTAGGTGATAATACTGCTAAAGATCTTGGTCGCATGACAATAAACCCCTGGGTGCATCTTGATGGTTTAGGGTGTTTGATGTTGTTGTTGTTGGGTTTTGGCTGGGCCAAGCCTGTACCAGTGTCCATACAAAATTTAAAAGAGCCACACACCGATATGATAAAAGTAGCATTAGCAGGGCCTTTGGCGAACTTCTTTCTAGCTTTTTTGGGTGGGCTTCTTGTTAAAACTTTGGACTCTTCTTTGGCCCAAGGAGCTTTTTTTCTGTTTACTCAGTTAAATATTGCCCTTGCTCTCTTTAATTTATTGCCGGTAGCACCTCTTGATGGTTCTCAGATTTTAACAGGTTTACTAATAAAAAGTCGCCCTTCTTGGGTTTTTTCTTATCGAAAGTATAGCCCCTTTATTCTCTATGCCTTTATTTTTATTGGGTTTGCTACGAATTTTTCGCCCGTTTGGTGGTTGATTGGCCCGGTTGTAAAGTTTTTAACTTCAATCTTTGTCGGTCTTGTTTAACCATGGTATGTAGGAAGTCTCGTAAAGATCGCTAGCTTAATGCATGTTTTTTTGCTAGAATCTCTGACTTACTCATTTTATGCCCAAGGTTAAGATCAGATAGGGTCGAGGGTTATTTTTTTTTTCTAGGAGAATTTTAATTGAAAACAGGAAAAGTTAAATTTTTTAATGAAGCAAAAGGCTTTGGATTTATTACTCAAGATGACGGTGGTGATGATCTGTTTGTACACATTTCAGAAGTTGCAGGCGGAGCTCTAATGGAAGGCGATGCAGTACAATATGAAGTTGGTGAAGGACGAAAAGGTCCTTGTGCTGTTCAGGTCAGTAAAGCTGACTAATCAGTATCAGGTCCTCTGATAATAAGCCTCAAATTCGCTTCTAAGATTAGAAATATTTTTATCTAAATTTTAATTGCCTAAAAAACACCAAATATTTGTTTTTTGAACTCCTCTTACGAGGAGGGCTAATTATCGTCTGGCGACAAAAATTTTTTAAAATTTTTTACCAATATAAAATTTTTTACCAATTTTTATATTTTATCCAGTTTCTTTTCCGTGAAATATTTTAGCCCAAAAAGTCTTTTTGTTGAAAGTTGGAGAGTGTACAGCGTTATGGCACTTCTTACATTCTTCGAGACTGATGTTACCAAGTTTTAGACTTGGATTGATAATGTGCTCTTTTCTTGGCCCATGGCAATTTTCACATTGGATATTTGCAAGGTGAGGTGAAGTTTTGATTGAAGCAAAGCCTCCTTTTTGATCCCAGCCAACAACGTGGCAAGATATGCAATCTAGGTTTGTTTCGCGATTTTTCTTTTGTAGTGTTTCATAGGCATGAGCGTGTTTACTTTTTGACCAGATTTCAAAAGCTTGTGGGTGACAGCCTTGGCAAGCTTGAGCTCCTACAAATAAGCTATCTTCAATGTTTAGAGCTCTTTCTTTTGTGGTAATTTCAAACTCTTGACTGCTTTCTTTTTCATATTCTTTGATAAGTGACTTCAAAGGCGTTCCTGTGCTGTAAGATGGCACAAGCCAGGTGATTGATCGTTCAATATCCTCTTGGAATGACAATGCTGGTGTTTTCTGAATGAATGTGTCTGAGGAAATATTTTGACTCATAATTTCTTTTATGGACAAGCCTTCAGATAGTTGTCCTCCTCTGAGAACTCCAAGCCCACCCCAGGGTACCATTTTTATGCTTTGTCCTGAAACAAACTTAGATAGCAAGCTTGGATTATCCTGTTCATCAAAACTAACGGGAGTGCCTGGAGGTTTTTCGTTTGATTTAATAATCAGGTCAAAACTAAAAGTTTTAATAATTTCACCCAGTGTGGAGGACGGACCAGAATATAAAAGTATCTTTTGTTTTTTCGAGTTTTTTTTAAACCACTCGGACCACTTTTGTTTGAGGCCTGTATCCCATGATAAAACTTGAGAAAAATGATCCTGTTGCCAATAAAATCCAAGAACTAAATATTTTTCGTCTTCATAAAAATCAAGGACTTTAGCATATTTTTTATTGTTGCTGCGTATAAGGTTACTTAAGACGTAGGTTCTTTCGCCCAAGGATTCAGGGCCATAAGATATTTCTGCTCTGTTGACCAAGGAAACTGTAGGTTTTATTTCATCAAAAGCTTTTTGAATGTATTTTCTTTTAATCTGGTTTTTTTTTATCGTGTTATAGTTATTCCCAAGATCGAAGACGAGAAGGTTCTTGTTTGTTGATCTTTCTCTTTGAACAAGTGTGGCAATTCTAGCAACTCCTCCAAGATCAGATTTTGGATCACAGCCGCATGGCTCGAAGTATCCTCTAAGATCTCCGTAAGCAAGCCAATTGAATGCTGTTTGTGCTAGCAGTGTTTTTGTCGTTATACAAAATACAAAATAACAAAATACGTATAAATGGGTCTTTTTTTTTGCCATAAATTATTTTTCTTCGTGTGTTTGAGAATTTTTTCCTTTTCTATAGATTAAAAGAAAAATAAAATTTAACAAATGAAAAGAATTGGCACAGATTATGCATATAATAAAGTGTTGGGAATCACAGGTTGATTTTCTGTTAAACAACAGGTCTCAGCAAAAAGCACACACTTGCAGCTCAGAAAATATTTTTTGGGCTGCAACCTTTTTTTCAAGTCTAAATTTTATCTAAGATTAAAGTAAAAAAATAGATAACACTGACCCATGAGTTTACGTCAAAGAAAGCTTTATTAATTTGTTTTTGACAGTTGTCTTTGCTGATCTTTCTAACGAGAATGTGCTGGTATACTAGTATTAGTGATATGATTCCAACACCAAAAAAGTAGATAAAACTATTTGCTTTAATTATTCCGATAGTTAGTAAAAAAAGGATCATTGCAAGAAAAAGTATGCGGCTAATAAGAATTGATTTTTGAACACCAAAACGAGCAGGAATACTATAAAGACCGTGTTTTCGATCAAACTCTAAGTCTTGAATTGCGTAGATAATATCAAAACCTGCAGTCCACAAGCATATGGAAAGACCAAGTAAAAATACAACAAAAGAAAGCTCATGACTCAGGGCAATTTCAGCAGCAATAGGTGAAAGTCCGAGGCAAAATCCAAGATAAAAATGGCAAGCCCAAGAAAATCTTTTCCACCAAGAATAAAAACCTAAGATAAAAAGAACCAGAACAGATAAGACTCCAGTTTCAAAGTTAAATGCAAAAGAAGCTGAGCAAAAGATGAGTGCAGATAAACTAACCCAGAAGCTTGCTTGCCAAGTTTGTAGTTTTAACATCGGAATTTGTCTTGTCTTTGTTCTATCGTTTTTTTTATCAATTTTACGATCAACAATTCTGTTTATCCCCATAGCAAAGCTTCTTGCTGAAATCATACAAAGAAGAAGAAGAAAAAGTTCAAAAAAGCTGTAGCCTTTGATGTTTGATAACAAAACACCAGCCGCAGCAAAAGGTAAAGCAAATATGGAATGGGATATTTTTATGTCTTTTGCAAAAAAAACTAAACTTCTACTAATATTTTCGGTGCTCACAGTTTATCCTTATAAGTAAAAAAAAAAATAAAGCTCTATTTTCTCATGAGAGACTCTGCACAATGTTTTTTTTAATATATAATGTAAGATAAGATCACAATAACTTACTTTAAAAAGGGCAAAACTATTATGATTAAGCTTGTAAAAGTTACTTACAAGATATTTTTCTTATTCCTGATTTTTATGTTTATGACTCAGTGTGTGACAGTAAAGGAGGATAAATATCTTAGTCTTGGGAACCAATTCGCTCGAGATGGTTTGTATCGCGAAGCTTTAGATAGTTATACTAGAGCCTACAAAAAAAATCCGAATAGTTCTGTGGTTCTTAAAAACCTAGGTTCTGTTCTTATCCACTTGGGCAGTTACAAAAAGGGTGTTACTTTGCTTCAAAAAGCTTTACCTCCGTATCAAAAATCATTTGAGATACATTTTCTTTTAGCGGAGGGTCACAGAGCTTTGTCAAACTATTCTAAAGCAATATATTATTAT
The DNA here is from genome assembly GCA_002711925.1 of Pseudobdellovibrionaceae bacterium. GTDB lineage: Bacteria > Bdellovibrionota_B > Oligoflexia > Oligoflexales > Bog-1112. The sequence goes on from PASJ01000040.1 coordinate 9,228, forward strand.
CAAAAATCACTTGAGTTGAATAAAAAAAGTAGAAATTCCCTCCGAGGTTTAGCCTGGTCCTATTATAATATAAGCTATTATAGTCAGGCTTTAAAAACTGCAAAAAAACTGAGGTCTTTATACTCTAATGATTTTGATGGTGTTATAATTCTTTCGAGAATATTATTAAAGTTAGAGCGATATAAATCTGTCTATAAATTAACACAAAAGACACTTAGATCTAAATTAAAGCAAAATCTAAAAGGAAGAAATTATCTACATTCTATTCAAGCTGAGGCCTTGTATGCTCTTGGTCAGTTTAGTAAAGCAAAAGAGCTCTTTAAAAAATCTTTAAGATATGACCCTCTTTTAGTTAGTGCTTTGGTCGGTCTTTCTAAATGTCTGATAAAAGAAAATAAGAGTGAAAAAGCAATTGAATACTTAGAAAAAGCTCTTAGGCTTAAACCAGACATGAAGGAAATCTACCTTTTACTAGCAAAAAACTATGAGAAAAAAAATATCAAAAAATCACTTTATTATTATCGCTCTTTTTATAGGATGATAGATACTGATCCTGAATATTTGAGTAGTTTGCGACGTATTCGTAGTAAAATCTTCAACTTAAAGAAAGGGGCTTAGACTTTCTTTATAAGAGTTTCATTTCTGCCTTTTGATAACTTAACATACTTCTTCTAGCTTCAAAAAGATTTTTATAAGACTCATAACGAACCTTAAGTCGCTCATAGTTATATTTAGTTTTATTTAGTTGCGATAAAATATCTAAATACTCATCATCCATTTCTGCGAGACGACGTATTTTACTTTCGCTTCTTTGGCCATTGTCGTGCTTTTCCATAATGCGTGCTCGATGGCTAGTTTTTAGAAGATCGTGTTTGTCATATTCACGTTTTGCTTCAATATACTCAAGACCAATTTTATTAATTAAAAAGACGATATCCTCTAGAGTCAGTTGGTCTTGGGGTTTTGATTTTTGTTCTTGGTTTTTAAAATCTTCATTTTCCGTCATATTTTTACCTTATTGAAAAAGAGGAAAAACATAAGTTGTGATCGCTATAAATTATTTAAGTTTCTGTTAATTCTAATAAAAGATAGTTTTTTCGCAGAAAAACGAAAACAAGCTGATACAAGAAAACTTAATATTCATAAATTTATGCCGATTTTATATGATATCAGCAACAACGTTTAGGTTTTAAAATGTCAGGCGAAAAAATTACAACACTTATAGATCCAGCAGAGTTTTTCCGTGAAAAAGTTCGCGAAGCAACAGTTAAAACCGGCATATCTATTGATTCTGATACTGACTTTTATCTTGTTAATTTAATGAGTGATTTTGTAGCCCCTCATGCATCGGGTTTAGTTACAAAAGAGCATCACAATATTTTAGATGTTCCACTTGCCTTATTATTAAAACAAGCTTTAGAAGCTCCAGCAGATCAAAAGATTCCAATATATAAATCCTTAGGTGATATTAGTCTATACATGTCTGGATTTTTTCAAGATTATTTCAATAACAAAACCTATGATGCTAAATATTTCATAGCCTTAGGGTCCCATGCGTATTCAAATATTGCTTGTCTTTTGCGAGGCAAGTCAAAGAAAAAACATTTTTGTGATTTATATAAAGACCTTGCAGAGAACTTCAGACATCTAGTCAAGATATTAGCTGTTATCAGCCAATCCTTGCATGTTGATAACCGTCCACAAAGTATGATCTCTCTTTATGAAAGATGGTTGAATGAGCCATCAGAGGGTCTAGAAGATCAGCTAAAAGCACTTGGTGTTACACCTGTTTTTATAAAAAAATAATGGAGTTGATCGTTAGTCTTCTAAGTTATCTTTCTTAAAAATATTTTCAATATCAATTTGAAAACCATAAATTCCATATCTTCCCGCTGCGAAGAATACGTCCTTTCCTTCAAAAATTAATTGACGCGGCCATCCATTCGCAGGGAGAAAAGCCTGAGGTCTTGGGTTTTCATTTAATTCGTATGAAATAATACCACCTGCCACAGAGAAGAACAGCTTATTATCCACAACATCCTTTAAGCTTAATCCTTGTGAGAGTCTCGTTCTAGATTTTTCTTCAAGACCGTATGGATTTTTTGTTACAACAATAAGATCATCTGTGACAACTTCACTGTATGTTTGTGTTTGTATAAAAATATCAAAATCGTTTTTGGTGATAATTTTTTGTATAGCCTCACCATGAAAATCATACGAATCAAGTTTGACAACCTTATCTTTTTTATGTTCTAAGCTAACTAAAGATGTTTTTAAATTGTTTTTTTTATCCCATTGTTGATCTCGAGTTAGAATAAAATTTGTGTCTTTATTTTTAAAGGTTGAAAAGATTACTCCAGGTAAATTTATTCTTTTCTCAAAAGTCATTTTTTCTAGGTTATCAAGTGGTAGCTTATAGCTATAGTGTTTTGCTGTTGGCTGGTCTTCTCTTTTTTCTTGTTCGAGTGGCTCTTTTGTGTTTAGCCACAAACTATCTTTATTTACAAATGTGCTGATAAGCTCTTCACTTTTTTGATTCATGTCAGGTGGAAGATCTATTTCATAGTAGATTATAGGGTTGTATGGATCATTAAGATCAAGTATGTGAAGCTTAATGTTTTCTTGATACGTATTATGAGGTGAACAAAAATAAGGTTCTTCTAGACTGGGCTCAATCATAAAATCACTTTTTTCTAAAACTGGATCATTGTTTCTTAAGCAGTCATCTGCTTTGGTGTAAGAAAATTCTTTATTAATAAAAGCTAAGCCACCAATAAAACTCTTTACATTTTCATCAAGATTATTTTCGGGCCAAACCCTTCTACAATCAAAGCATTCGTCGGTAACACTGAAATAGGGCAATGGGTGAGAGTTGTTGTTGATAAGAAGATTCGTTTCTAAAATTGCTATGGGTTTTATTATATCATCTTGTAAGGTTTGATTAAAATCCCAAATGTTAAGTAAAGAGTTCTCTTGCTCATTTAGAACAGAAACAAGATAGTTTCCACTCTGATACAATGAGGCATAAGCAGGTACTTGAAAACTTTTAAATGGATTTCTTTCAGATAATAGGTCATCTTTGCTTTTAAAAACATCAATTGTTGCAAAGTGATTCATTGAACTGTCACTATCCCACCAAGGAAGAAATGAATCTTTCTCATTTTTGACACGTAAAAAGTATGATGTGTTTTCATTTTTAAAGTAAAAAAGATCACTGTAGTTGGGAGCTAGCTCTACTTCGCCTTGTTTGTCGGGATCATCTGGCTGGGAGATGTCATAAACAGTTAGTGAGTCCCTAGATAAGTTAGCGGCGATATTTTCTTTAGCTAAAATACTTCTTTGCACTGATGATTTGTGTTTTAGTATACCTCTTTTACTTAGACTTTGATTTGAGAAAGTGAAAAGTTGAACAGCATTTATATACTTGTTATCAACCTCACTCCAACCTGAGAAAGGAAGAAGTACTAAACCTGTTTCTGTCATGACCTCATTTTTTGTATCCTCCGTGACAAGACTTTCTATATTAACCACTTCTTCAAGAACGGTAAAAGCCTTGTGATCAAATTGAGCTTGAGACCATGAAGAGGAAAGGTCGATACTTTCTCTAGTTATTAATGGATTGGGATTTTCTAAATCAGTTATGTCGTAAAGGCTTAAAGCCATCTTTCTCGATCCTGAGGCATCATCTATACCTGTTCCGATAAGTCGTTTTTGAGAAAAAACTGGTTTGAAAAAATCATTCCACCCTGAAACTATGAATTCCGATTTTTCTTCAACATTTCCTTTTTCATCAATTGAAAAAGCATGAAACGGATCTTGTAAAAAATAGGTGACAAAAAAAGCTTTGTTGCCAAGAAAAATTGTAGCAAAAAGACTTTCATTTGCTCCAAATGTGGCTTGATCAATTCCACTTAAGTCATTAGCATTGAATGTTTCGATATGGTTGATACGTTCATTCCAAGATCCCCCCTCACTCACAACCCTTAAAACACCATTGTATAAATCCAGATTAAACTGATTTTCAACTCTTCCTTTGACGGCTACCTCTTTACTTAATGAAATCGTTGCGTTTTTATCTTCTATGTTTAATAAGCTTACATACGATTTATGCCCATTTTGCCAGTCATACTCATTTCGAGCAAGTATTATAGCTGTGGGCGTTCCTTGGATTTCTGAAATGTTATTATCGAGTTCAATACTTTGTACTTGTTCAATTTTATTTTTTTGTGGTTTGATGAGAAAACTTCTAGCAAAAGTTTGATTTTGCCATGGAAATCCCAATCCTTCCTCATTTTTTGTTTGTTTCCACTCTGATGAAATGAGGTATAAACGGGATTGTTGATCATTTTTTGCAAGACGACTTTTACGGATAGTTCCGGGGAAGAATACGCGGTCTACTTCTACAGGTTTTTCTATGTCACTTATGTCAATCAAAAGAACCAGAGCCCCCTCTTGATTATGAAGTTTAGATCTTTTATCGAGGTAAAAATTTTTCCAATGGTTAATTAAGACAAGAACAAAGTCTCTTTCATTTTGCTCAGATTCTAAGCTGTAAAGCTCAAGAGGTGAACCCACAACAGGGTACTCTCCAGATACTCTAATATTATCAAGATTTTTTAGATCAATAAGCTGTAAACCTCTCCAGGAGTTAAGATTAGCAATAAGACCAGGCCTTATAATCCGGTAAATATCCCCTTCCTCAATAAGTGTTGTGTCAGTCCCTTGCTCATCAGTTGAGGTGGCATCCTCCATAACTTGGACTTCTGTCATTGTCTTATTATATGTCATCAAATTAGACGCCAAGTTTGCAGAGACAAACTCTTGTGGTTCTTGCTTAAGAATTAAGTTCACAAGAATGAGGATATCAAAAATTGACTTTTTATTATCACCGTCGAAATCCAAATTTTCTTGACATGTGACTTGTGATTGAGGGTATAAAATATGTGTAACGAGTATTTGTATATCTATTACATTTACATCATTATCTAGATTAAGATCTCCCACTTGGTAGGAATCACAATGAAGTTGATTTTGACCTAGAGCTGTAGTTGTTTGGAAAAAAAAAGAGAAAAAGATAATAAAATTTGAAAAGTATAAGGTCCTTTTTTTCATAGTAAACCTCCTTAATTTTTCTCTATTTATATATTTTTATCGCATAAGTAAACTATCGGAAAAAATGGCGAAAAACTTTAGTTTTTCGGGGAATCTATGGGATAAAGAAGCTTCTTATGTCTTTTATTATGAATTCAATTTTATTTTATTTATATTAGAAATTTATCTAATCTTCTCTTTACAATTACCATTTGTCACATAATAGTAAAAAAAACATCAAAACAAAAAGTGGGGGGTTTAAAATTGCGTTCTAAAAAAAATACAAAAATTATATCTGTAGTCAACTCAAAGGGTGGAGTTGGTAAATCAACATTAGCAATACAGTTGTCCATAGCTTTTTCAAAGTTAATGAACTTTAAGGTTCTTCTTGTTGACTTGGATGATCAAGGCTCCTCTTTAAATTGGTTTAATATGTACAGGGAAGATGATTCTGATAAGATATCTGCTTGTCATCTAGCTTCTAAATTTCTCAGAAAGCAATTGAAAAAGGTTTCAGATGGGTATGATCTTGTCATCCTTGACTCAAAAGGATCAAGAGATCGTGCTCTTGGGGATAAAGTTTCGGTTGAAGCCATTTTAAATTCTGACTATACAATAATACCAGTTGTTCCAACGGCTATAGATGATCTTGCAGCAAGTGATTTTGTTGAGGATATAATTCAGCCGTTAGCAGGAGAAGAAGATCTTGCTCTTGGAATCTTACTGAGCAAAACAACACGTAGTAAAACATGCAAATATTTTAAGGAAGAATATCGAAAGAATGATCATGTTCCTTTTTTTCAATCAGAGATACCTGATTCAAAGCAATACGACAATTGTCTTAGTCATGGTTTGGCTTGTTTTGAATATAAACCGAATGATATGGCAACAAGATCTTTTTTGACTTTTTTCCAGGAGCTTTGTGAAAATCTTGGTTACTCAAAAGGAAAAAATAAAATTTTGTCTCAACTTAAAAAGGTCAATTTGTCTCATAAATCGAAAAATAAAAAAAATCTACATCTTGTGAAACAACCTTTGTGATAAAAAAAATACTCTTTTGGACTGACTACTAATTTTGACTGAGTTGATTATTTTTAAGAAAAATGAAAAAACCTTGCTACAAAACGTCACAATAATAATTTATTTGTCCCAATAAAAACGTGAGTTTGCCGTTTAAGGCTTGATTTTTTTGCGTTTTTGTTTTATAATTTCCTTCAAATTTTTAAATAATTTTACTAGGGGAAACAACTATGAAAAATATCTTAGTTTATATTTTTTTGTTTTTTCACTGTTCTGTCTTGTTCGGGGCATCATTAGATCTAAAAGAAACTGAAGAAGCCATTCTAGCTGCAGTTTTGCAATCATCCATTTCAACATCAACAGCAGCAGCAGCAGCAGCAGCAGCAGCAGTAGTAGAAGTAGAAGTAGAAGAAGAAGAGATTACACCTTTCCAGACTGAAGAGACTGAAGAGAGATTCGAGAAATTTTTTGATGATAAAGACATTGTAGACAATAAAGAAATTGGACACATTATCCCAAGACTTCAAAATCTGATACTATATTTTCCACTAGTTTGTAATGAAGAATTGGCAGGTGATCCCGTCTCCCAAACAATCGCTGAAGAGCTTGTTCAAAAAGCAAATTCAGCCGTTGGCTCTAGAACTAAATCGAATTATTTTTGCCCCTTAATATGGAATTCTCTTAAAATCTATTACAAAAATATCCTTAAGAAAGATCTTTTAATTCCGAGTAAATGGACAAAAAGACCTAAAGGAAATATTAGCCAACATGATTTTGATCAACTTTGTCTCCGTCTTGCAGATTTATCTTTTAGTACAAGTTTTTATTGGGGAGACTACGCAATAAAAATTATTTTTGAGAAGCAGTATAAGGGTCAATATGAATCTTTTCAGAATAATTTTGAGTGTGAATTTTTAAAAGAAATAAGTTATTCCATATGTTGCGCCGCCCTATGAATGATCACTTGGAAGCTGATTATTTGATTAATTTTAATTCTATAAGTTATTTTTGAAAAGTTTCAAGCTTACATGCCTTGATTTTCTGTAGTAGGAAGTTTAGCATTATAATTTATTATATTTCTAGGTAGAATTATTTTTTTACTTCTTAAAACTCTCTCTAGAAAATTTTTTAACAAAAAGAATCTTTCATAAGAATCTTTGAAGAAACAAGACCCCTTTTTTTCGTGTTCTTCCTTTTTTTCTCAATAGTATTTAAATCAATCTTTTTTTCGCCTAATACAAACGAAAACTTTTACTTTATTTGTATCTTAATGTTACAAATAGTTTTACTTTATTTGTTTTGAGATGGATAAAAATATTGTTTTTTCTCTTAAATCATAAAAATTATTTGAGACTCATAATGTCTTTCAAATGAGAGGGTAACTTTGAAAAATAAAAAAGGAATTATAGCTTGGGCATTTTATGATTTTGCTAACTCAGCATTTACAACACTTGTTGTTACTTTTATTTATGCCACGTATTTTACAAAATCAATTGCAGTAAATGAAATTAGTGGCACCGTATTATGGTCCAGGGCGGTTGGTCTTTCGATGTTTCTTGTGGCTATGCTCTCTCCTTTCTTGGGTGCACTCGTTGACAGTTGGGGTAATAGAAAGCAACTTCTCCTTGTTGTTAGCCTCATCTCTATAGTGTCAACGGCTTTGTTGTACTTCCCTAGGACAGGTCAGGTTTTATTTTCCTTATCTCTTTTTGTTGTTGCCAATGTTACATTTGAGCTTGCTTGTGTTTTTTACAATGCATATTTACCTGAGCTTTCTAATGAAAAAAATATTGGACGTATTTCTGGTTATGCCTGGAGTCTTGGTTATGTTGGCGGTCTTTTAGCTATGTTTCTTGCTATGGTGGGTTTTGTAAATCCTGAGGTACCTTGGTTTGGCCTAGAAAAAGAAAATGGCGAAAATATTCGAGCAACAAATATTTTGGTTTCTGTTTGGTTTTTGTTTTTTAGTTTGCCCTTTTTCTTTTTTGTTAAAGAAAGAAAAGTACATACACATATCGGAACTTTTGATATCTTGAAAAATTCTTTTTCACAAATTTTACAGACATTCAAAGAGATTAAAAAACATAAGAATATAGGAATTTTTCTTTTAGCAAGATTACTCTACAATGATGGTTTAGTAACCATTTTTTCTTTTGGTGCCATTTACGCTGCGGGAACTTTTGACTTTTCCTTTGAAGAGATTATGATCTTTGGGGTTGTGTTGAATATTACAGCCGGATTAGGAGCTTTTATTATGGGATTTTTTGACGATAAGTGGGGGGGGAAGAAAACAATACAACTTAGCTTATTTTGTCTGATTGGTGCAAGTCTTATTGCTGTCTTTGCTCAGTCAAAATCGGGTTTTTGGTTTGCTGGTATTCTTGTTGGTTTATCGATTGGTCCCAATCAGTCTGCAAGCCGTTCCTTAATGGGAAGATTAGTTCCAAAGGAGAAGGTTAATGAATTTTTCGGTTTTTTTGCTTTTTCTGGAAAATTAACAGCCTTTTTAGGCCCTCTTTTTTTAGGGCTTATAACAGAGTATTTTTCATCCCAAAGAGCTGGTGTTAGTAGTCTTTTGGTATTTTTTGTTTTAGGTTTATTTGTTTTACGTTATGTTGATGATACAAAAAAGATAACATAATTATATTTTCTTGTATTGAGGACTTTTGATATGTGGGATACGTACCTTCAAGATATTTTTTCTATGATGACTATTCAAACTCTTTCTTTAATGAGCCCAGGACCCGACTTTGCTGTTGTGACCAAAGAAAGCCTGATTAGAGGTCGATCTTTTGGTTTGACTGCTGCTCTCGGAATTACTTGTGGAGTTTTTTTTCACCTAACTTACATCTATTTTGGTCTGGCAAATTTAATTGTTGCTAATCGTAATGTCTTTATAGGCTTTAAGTTTTTTGGTATTGTTTATTTAGCTTATCTTGGTTTTTCCTCAATATTTTCCGGTGCAAAGTTAACAAACTGCGAAAAAAAATTCTCTGCTGAGGTTTTGTTAAAACCAAAAGTCGAAAGTTTTAGGTTAGGTTTTGTTACTAATGCCTTAAACCCAAAGTGCATGCTTTTTATGTTAAGCTTATTTTCTGTCGTCCTTGCTGGTGAAAAGACAAGCTTAATGTTTTTTGTTTATGCTTTGATTATTATTATTACAACGTTTTTGTGGTTTTCTTTTGTTGCAATTTTTCTATCTCATCGAAATTTACGTGAAAAGTTTCTGAGTCGTATTTTTCTTATTGAAAGAGCTACAGGTGCATTCTTGATTCTGCTCAGTTTAAAGCTAGTTTTTTCGTAGGTGAAATTATGATTTACTTAGAGGTAGGGGTCTTCTTTATTCAAGAAATTTTTTACGTACTCATAGATTCCATCTTCCAATGTGTAAAATTGATGTGTTGCACTGAGTTCTTTTCTAAATTTTGACATATCTGCCTCAGTAAAGTATTGATATTGTTCTCTTAGACCTTCTGGCATGTCAACCCACTCGAAGCAAGGTGTTTTGTTTAGGGCTGCAAAGACTGCTTTTCCTAAGTCTACAAAGCTTCTTGCTTGACCTGTCCCTAGATTATAAATTCCAGATTTTGACAGCTCGGGGGCTTTTTCATAGCTTGTGACTTGTTCAAGCATAACATTAACAACATCTTTAACGTAAATAAAATCTCTTTTTTGTTCGCCGTGATTGATGTTATCTTTGTAGGATTTAAACAGCTTAAGCTTGCCCGTTGCTAGTATTTGTGGCACCGCATGTGCAACAACACTTTGCATAGATCCTTTGTGGTATTCATTCGGTCCATAAACATTAAAGAACTTGAATCCTTGCCATAAAGGTGGCTTCTTTTCTTGTTTAAGTAACCACTTGTCGAAAAGGTGTTTACTAAATCCGTATGGGTTAAGTGGCTTTAAGTTTTCTATAACCTCTTCATTGTCTGAATAACCTTTTTCTCCCAAGCCATAGGTTGCGGCAGAAGATGCATATATAAATGGTATGTTTCTTTTGATACAAAAAGAAAATAGCTCTTTTGAGTAAGAAAAATTATTTTCCATGAGAAAATCAACATTTTTCTCAGTTGTGGTTGAGCAGGCGCCCATATGAAAGATATGACTTATTTTGTTTGCTGCGGAATCATTTTTTAGCCATGATAAAAATTTATTTTTATGCGTGAAAGTATCAAAAGTGTTATTGGCTAGATTTTTCCATTTCTCCTCATCAAGAAACTCATCCACCACATGAATGTCTTTATAGCCAGCTTTATTTAATTGATTTACTAAACAGCTGCCAATGAATCCCGCTCCGCCTGTAACAATAATCATAGATATTTTCCTTTCTCTCTTTTTTTTAGTCTATTTATTAGTTACTTTTTATCATACAATCAAGTTCGATTCTTCTGTGCGGTTAGTGTTTTAATGCAAGGCTTATGAGATATGTTTGGAATTGGATTTTTAGAAATTTGTGTTATTGGTGTCGTTGGCTTGATTTTAATTGGCCCCAAGAAGCTTCCTGAATTAATTATTCAGATGGGAAAGATTTTTGTCCAAATGCGACGAGTATCAAATGAAGTAAAATCTTCCCTAGATGATATTGTGTCAGAGGTTCAAGTTAGTGATGTGAACACAAAAAAAAATGTGAGTCGTGGTCTTAGTCGAGATTTTTCTCCATGTGAGAAAGCTTACTCTACACTACAGGACATAGAGCATGAGCCCAAACAAGATCAAGTTTCTTTTTCCGAAAGCGAGATAAAAAGAACTAAAACAGAGTGTCGCGACACTCCTCCAGACTAGATTCAGTCCTTGGTTTTAGTTTGTTGTGTAATTTTTTTTTATTGAGGTAGCTTGCCTTCTTTCGTAAGCTTTGGCTTGGGTCGATTAGCATTTTTTTGCTCTTTTTCTAGCTTACTCCAAAAAGGTCGTGGGTTGTATTGTTCCATACAAGCCATATCCATACAAGAAATAGAAAGCATAAATATTGACATGCTTAATGATAAACGAAATAATGACATGTTAACCTCATTTTTAAACCAAAAATTTATATTATAAATAAAAATTTATGAAGTAGCACAGCTAATTCCTTGCGGCTTATTTCTTATGTAACATCTTTATGACTTGCTTTAAATAAAATATTTTTTACTTTCTATAATCTGTCTTCTCCTTCAGAATTTCCTCGAGAAAAAGATCAAAAGAAAAGGCATAATCGAAATTTTTTAGAGAGAACTTGCGATAGAAACATTAGTTAATATTTTTTATCAGCATCATAACTTAAATATTTTTTTTTTAATATTTGTGCTGTACACCATAAATTTATTTTTTTTGTGGTATAGCTTGGGGTTTTTGTGACAATAATTTTGTAGTTTCACAGTGTTCTTGTGTTGTTTATCTTTTGATACTGATAATTTTTTTATTGAAATGTGAGTAGGCATTTATATCAACTAAATAATATACCTAGATAAGAGTGTAAATTTGATTTTTTTTTATCGTTTTTTCATAAAAAGTAATTTAAAAATCAAAATTTTCTTTAATTTTTTCACGGTGTAAAAGACTCTTTTTTCTTTGACGTGTGGAGCTTTGTCTTTTATCTTTTTTGTTTTTTATTCCATGAGATTAATGAGATAAAAGAATTAATTACCGAGTAATTATTGCTTATTTTATTCTTCAAATTTTTCATCTTATACTCTTTTTCGTAAAGAAAAGTAATTTTTGTTTTTAACATTTTACTTGTGATTTCATTTTTTTCTTTACCAATTTTGGAACTCAGTCTGGAAAAGGAACAATTTTATGAAAGCATTGGTAAAAAAGTTCAAGCTTAATAAAAATACGATCAACAAGTCGGTTAGAGATCAGCTCATTCTTGATTTTTCTCCTCTGATAAAATTTGTGGCACAAAAAATAGTTTCTCGCTTACCTGCAAATATTGAGATTGATGATTTAATTAGTGCTGGTGTTATCGGACTTATGGATGCTATTGAAAAGTATGATCCTACCCGAGATAATAAATTTAAGACATATGCTGAGTTTCGCATAAGAGGATCTATGTTAGATGAATTAAGAGCTCAAGATTGGGTGCCGCGATCTATCAGAGATAAAGCCAAAGTCATCGATAGGGCTTTCAGTAAATTAGAGCAAGAATTTGGTAGGTCTGTTACAGGCGTAGAAATTTCTACATCTCTAGGTATAAGTATAGACCAATACTATATGATGCTTCATAAAATTAGAGCTTCATCAATGCTGTCAGTTGAAGATTTATCGACTTCAAAAAAACATGAATACCGGACAATTCTTGAATGCTTAGAAAGTTCTAAATCAAGAAATCCATTTTTACATGTTCGAAGTAAAGATATAAGAAATGCGCTTATTTACACAATAGATCAATTACCAGACAAACAAAAACTTGTTATGAGTTTATATTATTATGAAGATCTAAACCTCAAGGAAATAGGAAGGATTCTAGATGTGACAGAATCTAGAGTCAGTCAGCTTCATACGCAAGCCTTGAGTAAAATGAAAATAAAACTGAAAGACTTACTTGTTGACTAATAAGCTATATTTAGGAGTTTGATATGAAAAATAATGATGATCTTCTTACTTTGGAGAATGAAAAAGATTTAATACTTAATAAAATTGTAGGATATCCAAAGTCCTCACATGAGTTAGGTATGAATGCAGTTCACTTTAATTTATCCAACACTTATGAAAAAAAATATATAAAAAATTCACGAACTGTACACATCAGTCCCTTCGGAGTTTTGTTTAAAACCCATGATCATTTTGATTTAGACTCACTTTTAAAAGTTCAGGTGATGATACCCGAATACTGGAATATAAAAAAAAGGCTCGTAACTTATCAGCGTGTGGATAATTTTGAATCTCTAGCTTTTCTTGTGCGAGTAATATCCATAGATGTTTGTGAAGATGATCAGTTGTATAATCTGATCGCTGCAGAAACCGTAAATATGCACTCAGATGATCAGCAAGCACTCATAGCCTTTCTTGGCAGGTCGGCAAGATGATGTTTTTTGGCCAAGACAAAAAGTTATAGTTTTACTGCCATGAAACCCTCGTTTTCAACTGCAAGAAATTATTTTTATGGACTTCTTAAAAACGGCTTTAAAAAAAATTGACTTTCACTTTCACGAGAGCAAAAAATAGGGTACCTTAGGTCATCGTCGTTCTTTTTATCTAATTATTATATATGATTGCAGTTATTTAGAGCATTTATTGTATCTGAATAACTAGAACTATCTTTAAAGTGAACACACTATATTTAGTGGTTGACTAAGTTATGATGCACTAGATATCCTAAATTATGGCGATTCAAATATAAAAATGCAGCGAGTTTTCTGGGTGCAAGTAAAATATTGTAATTTGGTATCTTTGTAGGATCAAGAAATGACAAATCGAGAAAATATAAATACTTCTGAAAAATCAAATGTCGAAAAAATAATCTTTTCTCAAAAAAAAGAATTGAGTGCTGAAGAAGAACCGCTTATGCGTGTTAGAAAGCGAGACGGGTCACTAGTACCTGTTGATATTGTTCAAATAACGAAAAAAGTTGCCAGATGTGGGGCTGGTTTAGCGCATATTAACCCCTATTTGGTTGCGAGTCGAGCGATAAGCGGTATTTATGATGGAGTAACAACTGTAGAGTTAGATACGCTTTTAATTAATACTGCAGCTATGTTAATCAGCGAAGAGCCAGAGTACTCAAAACTCTCTGCTCGTTTATTAACCATATCGATCGATAAAGAAGTTTCAAAAAACAAAATTACAAATTTTTCATCATCAATATTTTATGGTCACGATGTTGGATTGATCAGCCCACAAATGGTTTCTTTTGTTAAAAAGTATGAAAAAGAACTAAATGAAGCTATTCATGAAGAAAGATGTGATTTATTTGAGTATTTTGGTTTGAGGACTGTTCACGATAGATATTTATTAAAAGATCCAGAAAACCGAAAAGTATTTGAGTCCTCCCAGTATTTCTTTATGCGTGTTGCTTGTGGGTTGTCTGAGACAGCAAAAGAAGCTATAGAGTTTTATGATTTAATTTCTTCTTTCCAGTACATGCCAAGCACACCAACTTTATTCAACTCTGGAACAATGCATCCACAGATGTCTTCTTGTTATCTTTTAGATTCACCAGAAGATAGTTTAGAAAGTATATATAAGAAATACTCAGATGCTGCTTTATTATCTAAGTATGCTGGTGGGCTTGGTCTTGGTTATTCTCGTGTTCGCTCTCGAGGCTCTTTGATTAAGGGCACAAATGGTCGATCAAACGGTATTATCCCATTTTTAAAAACATTGGACTCTTCAGTTTCAGCAGTGAATCAAGGAGGCAAAAGAAAGGGAGCTGCATGTGTTTACCTTGAAACCTGGCATGCAGATGTTCTTGATTTTCTTTGCCTTCGCGACAACACAGGTGATGAAGCACAAAGGGCTCATAATCTTAACTTAGCAAATTGGGTACCCGATATTTTTATGCGTAGAGTGGAGGAAGACAAGCCTTGGTCACTTTTTGATCCTTCTGATGTTCCTCACTTTCCTGATCTTTTTGGTCAAGAATTTGATCAAGCTTACCAAGAAGCTGAAAAAAAAGAGCTTTATAAAAAGCAACTACCTGCACGAGAACTTTATGCAAAAATGATGAAGACATTGGCCCAAACAGGTAATGGTTGGATGACTTTTAAAGATGCGGCAAATACAAAATCAAATCAAACTTTGAAAAGTCAAAATGTTATTCATCTTTCTAATCTTTGCACAGAAATTCTTGAAGTGAGTTCTTCAAAAGAAACAGCAGTTTGTAACCTTGGTTCTATAAATTTAAATTGTTATGTGTCTCATGGAAAGTTTGAGTATGATAAGCTTGCAAAAAATGTAAAAACAGCAATAAAATATCTTGATCGTGTTATTGATATAAACTTTTACCCAATTCAATCTTCTGATGCGTCCAACAAAAAGTGGCGTCCCGTTGGACTGGGTATAATGGGTTTGCAAAATGCCTTTTTCCAGCTTCAATTAGCTTTTGATTCACCAGAAGCTTTGAGGTTGTCATCAAAAGTGCAAGAAGAAATTTATTTTCATGCCTTGAGCGCCTCTTGTGAACTTGCTGAAAAAAAAGGTGCTCATCCGAACTTCGCTGAAACACGTGCCTCTCAAGGTTTATTACAATTTGACCTGTGGGGAGTTAAACCTAGTAATATGGAACGCTGGGAAGAGCTGAGAAAAAGAATCAAAAAGTTTGGCTTAAGAAACTCTCTTTTAATTGCTATAGCCCCGACTGCAACCATTGCCTCAATAACGGGTGCATATGAGTGTGTAGAGCCGCAAATTTCAAATCTTTTTAAAAGAGAAACCTTATCCGGGGAGTTCGTACAAATTAATCCATACCTAGTTAAGGATTTGAGAAAGTTAAAGCTTTGGAATCAAGGCTTAAGAGACCAAATAAAGCTAGGCAATGGGTCTGTTCAACATATTGAAGAAATACCTGAGTCTATCAAAACAATCTATCGTACAGTTTGGGAAATACCACAAAGAGCATTAATTGACTTAACGATTCATAGGTCTCCATACATCGATCAGAGTCAATCTCTTAATTTATTTATTGAAAATCCAACGATTGGTAAGCTTTCTTCTATGTATTTATACGCATGGAAGAAGGGTGTAAAAACAACTTATTATTTACGATCAAGAGGGGCAACAAATATTAATAAAACCACTGTTTCAAGTAAAAAAGCCGTGGCTTGTTCTCTTGAGAATCCAGAAACTTGTGAATCTTGTACCTAATAATCAAAGAAAAAAAGGAGAATTCAATCATGTTATTAGACCCTGGTTATGACTTAACTCTACGACCGATGAAATACCCTGTTTTTTATGAGATGTATAAAAATGCAATCAAGAATACATGGACTGTGGAAGAGATTGACTTTAGTACAGACCTTGTCGACTTAACAAAGATAACTTCAGCTGAAACACATCTTATCAAAAGACTTGTTGCTTTTTTTGCAACAGGAGATGCGATTGTTTCCAATAATCTTGTCTTAAACCTATATCAACATATTAACTCACCAGAAGCTCGTATGTATTTGTCTAGGCAACTGTACGAGGAAGCTCTTCATGTGCAATTTTATTTGACACTTTTAGATAGTTATCTGCCAGATGAAAAAGAACGTAACCAGGCATTCAAAGCTATTGAAAGTATTCCATCTATAAAACAAAAGGGAGATTTTTGTTTTAAATGGATGGACTCTATTGAAAAGCTTCAGCGACTTGAAACAAAGGAAGAAAGACGTAAGTTTTTACTTAATCTAATTTGTTTTGCTTGTTGTATTGAGGGTATGTTCTTCTTTGCTGCTTTTGCTTATGTTTATTATCTACGATCAAAAGGGCTTTTTCACGGTCTTGCAAGTGGCACAAACTGGGTTTTTCGTGATGAAAGTTGTCATATGAACTTTGCCTTTAGTGTCATTGATCAAGTTAGAAAAGATGAACCAGATTTATTTGATGATAATTTACGTCGTGATGTTATCAAAATGCTCAATGAAGGGCTAGAATGTGAAATGGTTTTTGCCGAAGATAGTTTGCAATTTGGAGTTACTGGTTTATCTAAAAAAGATATGAGGCAATATTTAGAGTTTGTTGTGGATCAAAGGCTTCAGATTTTAAATATTGATCCGGTTTTTAAAGTAACGAATCCATTTTCATTTATGGAGTTGCAAGATGTCCAAGAGCTAACAAACTTTTTTGAAAGAAGAGTTGCCTCTTATCAAATGGCAGTTGAAGGTCAAGTCTCTTTTAACGAGGATTTTTAAGCCATCAAAACCGCCCAGCTAGGACCTTCAAAAAAATAATTGTCAAAAAAAGAGCTCAAATCTAGGTTCTGTTGCTTGTTCTTCTGCCTTTTATCTAAATATTTTTATTCGCTTTTCAAAAATATATTAAGTTTTCTTTCCAAGTTCAGGCAATCTTAGTGAATATTTTTATTTTTGCATTTAAAAATATTGCTTAAGTGTATGAATTTGATGAAAAATGAGGTGCTTTATTTATGTCTACTAGTAATGCTTCTCTTAAAAACTGGGTTACAAATGTCGCTGAGCTAACAAACCCAGATAAAATAAAATGGTGTTTTGGCAACGATGAAGAAGTCAAAGAAATTACTGATCAAATGCTTCGTTCCGGTGACCTCCACCGTCTTAATCCAGAAAAATATCCTAATTCATACCTTTATCGATCAGATCCCAATGATGTCGCAAGAACTGAACATTTAACCTTTGTTTGTACCAAAGATAAAGATGATGTGGGACCGAACAACAATTGGATGTCGGTAGAGGATGCATATAAGAAGAGTGAAAACCTTTTTTCCAACTCAATGAAAGGTAGAACTATGTATATTGTTCCATACTGTATGGGACCTTATGCATCACCTTATGCTAGGCTAGGTGTAGAAATCACAGATAGTCCCTATGTTGTTCTTAATATGGCAAAGATGACAAGAATGGGCTTAAAGGCTAAAGAGCTTATCGAAAAGGGTAAACCTTTTATAAAGGGTCTTCACTGTACCGGAGATCTTTCTCTTGAAAAAAGGTTAATTCTTCACTTCCCTGAAGATGGTGAAATTCATAGTTTTAGCTCTGGTTATGGGGGTAATGCTCTTCTTGGAAAAAAATGTCATGCACTTCGTTTGGCAAGCTGGCAAGCAAAACAAGAAGGTTGGTTAGCCGAGCATATGCTAATAGTTGGTATCGAAAACCCTGAAGGTGAAAAAACCTATGTTGCAGCAGCATTTCCATCTGCCTGTGGCAAAACAAATCTTGCAATGTTAGTCCCTCCTAAAGAGTATAAGGGTTGGAAGGTTTGGACAATAGGGGATGATATTGCGTGGTTGAATGTCGGTGAAGATGGTCGACTCTATGCGATCAATCCAGAGGCAGGTTTTTTTGGTGTTGCCCCAGGAACATCAAAAAAAACAAATCCTCGCGCTTATGATATGATAACAGCAAACACGATATTTACCAATGTGGCATTAACTACTGACAATACACCTTGGTGGGAAGGAAAAGATAGTGAGCTTCCAACAGTAAATTGGAAAGGAGAAGAGTGTTTAAAAGGAGATGGTAAGGCTTACTTTGCTCATCCTAACTCACGCTTTACAGTATCTAGCAAAAACTGTAAGAGTTATTCAAAAGATGGAGAGTCTCCTTACGGTGTTCCAATATCTGCGATTATATTTGGAGGAAGGAGGCCAAGTCGTATTCCTCTAGTTTACGAAGCTAAAAGCTGGACTCATGGTGTGTTCGTTGGAGCTTCTGTGTGTTCGCAAACAACAGCAGCGGCAACTGGAAAAATAGGAGTTTTAAGACACGACCCAATGGCAATGAAACCCTTTTGTGGTTATCATTTTGGTGACTACTGGGCTCATTGGATAAGGATGAAAGATAAGTGTCGTTTGCTTCCTAAGGTCTTTCACGTTAACTGGTTTAGAAAAGATGAACATGGAAAATTTGTATGGCCAGGTTTTGGAGAAAATATAAGAGTTTTAGAGTGGATCCTAAAAAGGGCAAAAGGCACTGGAGAAGCTGTGAATACTCCTATTGGTTATGTTCCACAAACAGGTGAGATAAA
Organism: Pseudobdellovibrionaceae bacterium; assembly: GCA_002711925.1. GTDB lineage: Bacteria > Bdellovibrionota_B > Oligoflexia > Oligoflexales > Bog-1112. The sequence continues at coordinate 27,957 of PASJ01000040.1, forward strand.
TATTGATGGCTTGAAGATTAAACCTGAAACTCTTCAAGAGATTTGTGATGTTCTTCCTAGTGGGTGGAAGGAAGAGTGTGAAGAAATTGAAAGTTACCTTAAAAAATTTGAGCCAAAAGTTCCAAGGGAGTTGTGGATTGAATTTGAGAAAATCAAAAAAGATGTCTACACTTGACTGACATAAAATCAAGTTAAATCCTCAAGCTTTTCTTAGCATTCGAGGAAGTACATAACGTAAAAAGTGAACGCTTCGACATAAGTCCCTTCTTGCTGGTTCATTTTCGCATATTTTGTAACTTCTGATAACTTTATCTTTCTTAGGGTCGTAAATCGAAATTAATTTTTTAGGTTTTTCAGAATATACGACAAGGGGACAATTTGTAATATCACTTTCACTTTCACTTTGAAGGAAAATCATTATTGCTGTTTTGATCTCTTCATTCGTTAAATTTTCAAATTTTTGGGCCCAATAAATTACATTTGAAACATAGAAAACATTTATTTCGAGCTTCATAAATTTTAAGAATCTTTTTATTTTTTGTACGGACTCTAGATCAACAATAGACATATTATAGAAAAAAGCATTGTTACTTAAAATTGTTTTAGCTTTAAAAAAATTCTCATCAGAGCTTAACCAGAACTCATTTAAATCAGAAAATCTGTTTTTGGCAAAACTCAGTAAAGCACTGCTTTCCTTTTCAAAGTCTTCAATCCATTGTGGATTTTCTCTAATGGCTTCAGATAGATTTTCTCCAGCTTCTTGACGACTGGTCGATTTTGAGACAACAGCTTTCAATTTTGTCCAAAATTCAATGACGCGAGGGTTGTTATCTAAAACAATAAGCACATCAATTTTAGAGTTTACAGCAACGTTCAATAAATCTGCTCCAGAAACTCCAACGAGAACTCTTTTTTTTGTGAAATCGTCATCTCTTGTCATTTCTATAAGACTTTCTTGAACAGCTTGCATACTAGATCTTTCTTCATTGCTGACAAAAAAAACTCTTCCTAAGCCTTTTTTATTATATAGATCTGTTTTTTTGTCTTGGCCAATGAAAAAGAAATCT
>PASJ01000041.1 GCA_002711925.1 Pseudobdellovibrionaceae bacterium
TGTAACAACTCCAGCGCCGCTAGCCTTAAGGGTAATTGTTGCATCAGCCTCGCCTAAATACCTTAAATTAACTTGCTTAATATTAAGAATGATATCTGTGACGTCTTCTTTTACTCCAGGAATAACAGAAAACTCATGCTTAACACCATCAAATCGTACTGCGACAAAAGCTGCACCATTGATACTAGAAAGTAAAACCCTTCGAATAGAGTTTCCTAATGTAACACCGAAACCTTTCTCCAAAGGTTTTGCAAGAAACTTTCCATAATTTTCCGTTAGTTTTACAGCCTCAACACCATTTGGTGTTATCATGTCTTTCCAATTACGTTGCATTTAAGCTACCCCGTCTTTATCACTATACTTGAACTTTAAGTTGTTAATTTAGCTAGCAGAGAATCTACTGCTTAAAGTTAAACTCTTCGTCTTTTTGGCGGACGACAACCATTGTGTGGTACTGGCGTAACATCTTTGATTAAAGAAACCTTCAATCCCGTTGCACCAATAGCTCTCACAGCGCTTTCTCTTCCTGACCCAGGACCACGAACAAGAACCGAAACAGTTTTCATACCCATGTCTTGCGCTTTTTTTGCTGCATCTTCAGCTGCAATTTGAGCGGCATATGGAGTACTTTTTCTTGATCCTTTGAACCCCTTGCTCCCAGAGGAACACCAACTAACAACGTCTCCTTTGACGTCTGTTATTGTGACCATTGTATTATTGAAAGTAGCTTGAATGTGCGCTACACCAATGGGGATATTTCTTTTTACTTTACGTTTCTTAACTAGCTTAGCCATCAAAGACTCATCCTATCACGATAAAATTACTATTTTGTTGCTTTCTTCTTATTTGCTACTGTCTTTTTAGGACCTTTACGAGTCCTTGAATTAGTTTTTGTTCTTTGCCCATTAACCGGCAATCCGCGGCGATGTCGAAGTCCCCTGTAGTTGCCTAAGTCAACAAGCCTCTTTATGTTCATCGAAATATCTCGACGCAGGTCTCCTTCAACCATATACTCTTTGTCTATAATTGCACGAAGTGCACTCACTGCGTTTTGATCTAAATCGGCAGCTTTTTTGTTTGGGTCAAGACCAGCTTGACTAACAATGTCAACGGCAGACTTTCTCCCTATGCCGTAGATAGCTGTTAGTGCTATATCTATTCTTTTTTGAGCTGGTAAGTTAATTCCTGCTATCCTTGCCATTTGTTCTCCGTCTCATTATCCAATATATAAAAATGTAATTCTAACCTTGCCTTTGCTTATGCTTAGCAATAACACAAATAACCCTCAAGACACCTTCTCTTCTTATAACCTTGCACTTTTTGCACATAGGTTTAACACTAGCTCTAACTTTCATGCTCAAACCTTATCTATAATAACTAGTTTTTCGATCTATAAACAATTCTTCCTCGCTTCAAATCGTAAGGAGAAATCTCAATTCTAACTTTGTCTCCAGGTAAAATTCGTATAAAATGCATACGCATCTTACCGCTTATATGAGCTAATATTTCATGACCATTTTCAAGCTCTACCTTAAACATTGCATTTGGTAGCGGCTCTTTTACGATCCCCTCGCATTCAATAACATCTTCTTTTGCCATAAAACCTAACCTTGTTCACCCTAAAAATTAAACTTTTCTGATTGATTTTTATCTACCGGATGTAAGCTTGCTAAAAAAGTGGTCAGTTCGACTTTTTACTTAAGAATAGCTAAAAATGTCAACAACTTTTCCGCCTCTACTAAAGGAAAATCACAGAGTTTCTATAAGCCTTTTAAAAACCTGATCTTTTTCCCCCATCGCATCAACCTCACTACATATGCCTCGCTGCTTATAATACTCTATAACAGGCCTTGTCTGATTCTCATAAACCTCTAAACGATTTTTTATTCTATCCGGAAAATCATCAGGTCTTTGAACTAGTTTTCCACTTAAACAAGCTGGACAAGTCTCTTGCTCTTGATTCATTATAAAATTAGAAACATGGAAAATCGCACCACATTGAGAACAGATTCTTCTGCCCGAAAGCCTATCTACTAAAACCCTAGTATCAATACTAAGATTGACAACCTTAGCCACTTTATACTGATTATTAAGAGTATCGAGCAATTTAGCCTGGTTTACCGTTCTAGGAAAGCCATCTAGGAGTATTTTTTTATCCCCTTGCTCCTTCAAAAAATTCTTTAAAACTTCAAACAGTAAATCATCATCCACAAGGTTTCCACCAGCGATAACATCTTTTACCTTAAGTCCTACTTCTGTCTCTTTTTTTATTTGATCTCTTAACAAATCACCTGTTGATACTTTACAGAAGGTAGGCCATTTTTTTACTAAAAGATCTCCTTGAGTTCCTTTACCAGCGCCGGGAGGGCCCATGAGGATGATTATCATTCTAGCGGCCTCGTGGTCGGATAGAACCCTTTTTTAAAAAAGAGTCATATCGTAATGATTGTCTATGAGCATCAATCTGTCGAAAGGTTTCTAACGCAACACCAACGACAATCAACAAGCTTGTTCCACCAAAATAAAACTGCACATTAAAACGACCAGTTAATATCGTCGGTAGAACACAAATTGCAGCTAAATAAACCCCACCTACTAACGTCAAACGACTTAGAACATTGTGTATATATTCAGCGGTTCGTGCACCAGGGCGAATTCCAGGTATATAGCCCCCGTGCCTTTTTAAATTTTCTGCAATATCATCAGCTTTATAAACTATTGACGTATAAAAGAATGCAAAAAACACTATCAAAGATACATAAACAGCGTTGTACAACCACTGACCAGGAATAAAAACTAGGTTAATCCATTCGGCAAATGATGATGTCGGAGAAAGCGCAGCTGCAGTAACAGGAAACTGTAGCAGTGACCCAGCAAAGATCGGCGGTATAACACCAGCAGTATTCACCTTTAAGGGTAAATTTGAGGCTTGACCACCAAACACTTTTCGTCCCACTTGCCTTTTTGCATATTGTACAGGAATAAGTCTAGACCCTTGCTCAACGAAGACAACTCCAGCAATTATCAAGGTACATACGCCACTTAGCATTATAATTTTGAAAAGGTCGATTTGCTGATTTGTGTACTCACTATAGGTGCTACCAATAACCTGAGGTAAACCTGCAACTATACCGCAAAATATAATAAGTGAAATACCATTGCCGACCCCTTTTTCAGTAATTTGCTCTCCTAGCCACATAACAAAAGCTGTACCTGAAGCAAGAGTCAATACACTTAAAGATTTCCAGGCAATACCTGGATCTACAACAAGATTTCTGCCAGAAAAAACCTGAGTTTCAAGCGCAGAAGAAATCATATAACCTTGAATTATTGCTAGTAGAACTGTTCCGTATCTAGTGTATTGAGTAATTTTTCTCCGCCCAGCTTCACCCTCTTTAGAAAGCATCTCTAGGTGAGGAACAACTACTGTTAGAAGCTGAGATATAATTGATGCAGAAATATATGGCATAACGCCCAAGGCAAATATACTAAAATTAGATAGAGCACCACCTGTAAACATATTAAACATGCCTAAAAGATTTCCACCCTGATCTCTAAAAAAGTTCCCCAGTGCAATTGTATCAACTCCTGGAATTGGTATATGCACCCCAACCCGATACAACGCGAGAAACGCTAAAGTGAAAACAATTTTCTTTTGCAAATGATTTAATTTGCCTTCTGGTAGACTCTGAATGCTCACAGTTAAATCTCCTTAGCTGTGCCGCCCATTGATTCTATAGCCTTAATTGCTGTCTTACTAAACTTACCAGCTTCTATATTAAGCTTCCTTTCGAGCTTACCATTAGCCAAAACTTTTACAGAGATTTTTGTGTTTTTAATTAAACCATGCTTGACTAAAGTTTCTGGAGTTACAGTCTCTCCATCCGAAAAGGAGTTTAATTGAGACAAATTTATTGTCTTAAACGGCGTTGCAAATCTTGCGTTTGAAAAACCAAATTTTGGTAATCTTCTGTAGAGAGGTGTTTGACCACCTTCAAAACCAAGAGCTACATTTGAACCTTTTCTTGCTTTTTGGCCTTTATGACCTTTACCAGCAGTTTTCCCGGTTCCACTTCCGATTCCCCTTCCGATTCTTTTTCTTGACTTATGAGAGCCATTAGCCGGCGAAAGATTTTCTAGACTTGTCGTCGTCATTTTTTCTCCTAATTTAATTACTCAAATCACTTGGATATGAGTTCATATTTTACAAGGTGGTTAATTTTATTAACCATTCCGCGAATACAGTTGTTGTCTTTGTATTCCCTAGATTTTCCAATCTTCCCTAGCCCCATACTATCACATACTTTTCGTACTTTTTTCTTTTCAGCTATGGTGCTTTTTACTTGTGTTACTTTTATAAAGTCTGCCATCTGTTTCCCCTCTTGCTAATCGCCTAACCTGCTATAGCTTCTTTTTTTTCTGTTGTTTCAATAGCTAGCTCAACACCGCGCTCTTTAGCTCTATTTTCTGCAACCATCAGCTGCTGTAAACCGTCTAAAGTTGCACGAACAACATTATGTCCATTTTTTGAACCATGAATCTTACAAACAATATCTTTAATACCTGCTAGTTCTACAACCATACGCACGGCTCCACCTGCAATGATCCCTTTTCCCTTTTTAGCGGGTGACATCATAACTGAGGAAGACCCATGACGTCCATAAACTTCATAAGGCAAAGTTCCTTCAACATGTGGAATATCTACAAGATTTTTTTTAGCTTGTTCTGAACCTTTTCGGATCGCATCAGGAACTTCTCCTGCTTTTCCAACGCCAAAACCAACTCGAGACTCACCATCACCTACAACGACGAGAGAACTAAAGCTAAAGCGCCTTCCCCCTTTAACAACCTTTGCCACACGGCTGATGGAAACTACCTTGTCTTGTAAGACATTTTTACTTTCATCTTTTTTCTTTACTTCCAATTGATAACTCCAAATTATAATAAAGGGGAAAAATTATTTCTAGCTTAAAACTTAACACCAGCTTCACGAACACCGTCGGCTAAGGCTTTAACTCGACCGTGATATAAGTTGCCATTTTTATCAAAGACGATTTCGTTAATATTATTTTCCAAACATCTTTGACCAATAGTTTTACCAATTTGAGCACAACTATCCATATTTGCTACAGTATGTTTTCCTTTTTCAAAGGATGACCCTGAAACAAGTGTTGAGCCTGTTGTGTCATCAATCACTTGCACATAAATATGCTTAGCAGACCTGAAAACCGATAATCTTGGTCTCACAGGCGAACCAGAAATTTTTGCACGCAAACGTCTTTTTCTTCTTAGTTTTAAACCAATTCTTTGAGCAGTTTTTTTCTTCTTTTTATGATGCATTATTTGTCATTCCAGAAAGAGTAAATTTTTCAGTTGCTTATTATTTTTTAGCGCCTGATTTTCCAACTTTTGTTATTATTTTTTCATCAGCATAGCGAATACCCTTACCGTGATACGGCTCCGGTTTTCTGTATGCTCTAATATTAGCAGCAACCTGGCCAACAGTTTCCTTATTTGGACCAGAGATTGTAATCTTAGTACTCGCTTCTTCTACCTTTGCTTCGATGCCATCAGGAAGACTATAAACAACCGGGTGACTATAACCAACGGTCAAGTTTATATTTTTTCCAGCAACAGCAGCACGATAACCGACACCTATCAATTTCAATGATTTCGAAAAACCTTCAGAAACTCCAAGAATCATATTATTGACTAGAGTTCTTGTTAAGCCGTGGAAGTTCGAATCTTTGCCTTCACTCAAAGGCATGACTTTAATGGTGTTGTCTTCTTTTTTCAACTCCATACTTTTATGAAGAGTACGCTGAAGCACACCTTTTGGGCCTTTAACGCTTATATCATTGCTTTTCCCAAGAGTGACTTCCACACCTTGAGGAATCGTAATGGGCTTTATACCGATTCTAGACATTTTTATTTCTTTCCTATACAAACTTAGCGCAAAATTGATCTATTTTTTAATAAACTGAGCACATATATTCGCCACCGATGCTTCTCTTTTCGGCTTCTTGGCTCGTCATAATACCCTGTGATGTTGACATTATAGCAATACCGAAGCCTCTTTTGACTTTTGGTAAACTGCGGCTATCTACGTAAACTCTGCGGCCGCATTTGCTCTCTCGCTTTATACTATTTATCACACCTTTTTTGTTCCCATCATATTTTAGAGCAATCTTTACAATACCCTGCTTTGAGTCTCTGATGCACTTAAAGGCGCGTATAAATCCTTGCTGCTTTAAAATATTGATTATAGCAATCTTAATTTTTCCAGCAGGGACCTCAACAACCTCTTTCGAAGCTTTTTGGCCATTCCTAATTCGTGTTAGTAAATCCGCAATGGGATCAGTTATATTCATAATTATTTCTCCAAATTACAGGCTACCAAGAAGCCTTGACTATACTAAAAAGCAAAAAAACATCATATACATGAGCTTTACATTTAATGACTTTTGTATGTTTCCCTAAGTATTTCACTTGCTAAAAAAACAAGTCCTACTTTTTAAAAGGAAAATTAAACAAATCTAAAAGAGCTTTTGCTTGAACATCATTTTCTGCTGTTGTTACAAAAGTGATTCCAAGACCACGGATCTTATCGACTTTGTCATAATTAATCTCTGGAAAAACTAATTGTTCTTTGACACCCAAAGTGTAGTTTCCTCTTCCATCGAAACCCTTATTGGAACAACCCCTAAAATCACGAATTCTTGGTATAGAAATATTTATCAATCTATCAACGAATTCATACATTTTATCACGCCTTAAAGTCACCCGGCAACCAATTGGCATTCCTTCCCTGAGTTTAAAACCAGCAATGCTGTTTTTTGCTTTCGTCATGACCGGCTTCTGACCTGTTATTGCTGTTAAATCAGTAACTGCAGCCTCTAATGCTTTTACATTCTGAACAGCGTCACTTTGACAAATATTAACAATAACTTTTGATAATTTTGGAACTTGCATAACATTTTTTAAGGAGAGCTCCTTCTGCAATGCAGGTATGCTTTCTCTATACTTTTTTAATGCTCTTGGTATATACGTTGCCAATTTTTACTCCGAATGACTAACTTTAAAAAACTTACTAAAATACTTCTGGCGCTAATGATGCTATTCGAACGAATCCTCTAGATCTAACCTCGCGACAAATTGGGCCAAAAACCCTGGTGCCGATTGGTTCGTTCTCTTTGCCTTTGATCAAAACACAAGCATTTTCATCAAACTTAATTGTTGATCCATCATCTCTTGTCAAAGGTGACTTTGTTCTAACTATAACAGCCTTTTGAACGGATCCCTTTTTAACTTTACTTTTTGCCAGAGCCTCTTTAACAGAAACGACTATAATATCACCAACGTCAGCAGAAACTCTCTTACTTCCGCCAAGAACTTTAACACACTTGACTAGTTTTGCTCCTGAGTTGTCTCCAGCTTTTAACACTGATTCCATCTGTATCATCTTATTTGCCTCAAAATTTTCTTTTCCATCAATTTATATTTCATGAAGAACTGCTAGCTCACCTTAGAAACAAACTTAAAGCTCTTTGTTTTACTAATAGGTTTTGTTTGCACCACGTAGACTTCGTCACCTGACTTTGTTTCGTTAGCTTCGTCATGAAAGTGCAGCTTTGTCGTTTTCTTTATATATTTACCGACTATTGGGTGCTTTACCCTTCTCTCAATCTTAGCTACACGAGATTTATCCATCTTGTCGCTGACGACAACACAGCGTATTTCTTTTTGCTTTTTTTGTGTTTCCTTACTCACGTGCCTTATCCTTTACCACTCTCATTTTCATGAGAGTTTTTAACGGTTAATATCCTTGAAAGATTTTTCTTGAGAGAGTTTATTTTGCCGGAATGTTTGCCTTTTTCAGCAAAGATATCCATCTTTAACTTGTTGATCTCTTTGCGCAAATCTTCTTCAACTTCAAGCAGCCTTTGCTTATCGTATGCTCTCATCTGTTCTATGTCTAATTTAATTAAATCCATTTTACCTACTCCAGCTCCTACCCTTCTAACTCCCAAGGGTCCGTACTTTTTAGAATTATTTTTGTTTTAAGAGGAAGCTTTGCCGCAGCTAATTGTAAAGCCTCTGCTGCAAGATCCTCGTCAATACCCTTGATTTCATAAAGAATACGACCGGGTCTAACCTTCGCTGTATAGTGATCAATGGATCCTTTACCTTTACCCATTCTGACTTCTGCAGGTTTTTTTGAAATTGGTGTGTCTGGAAAAAGCTTGATCCAAACCTGCCCACCTCTTTTTGTTTTCCTGGTCATAGCAACACGAGCAGCTTCTATTTGACGAGCAGTTATACAACCACCCTCTAAAACCATCAACCCATAATCACCAAATGCAAGATGAGTACCACATTGAGCGTTTCCGCGAATCCTACCTTTTTGTCTTTTTCTAAACTTTAACTTCTTAGGCGATAACATTGCCAGACACTCCCATTATTTATTTACTACTTCTTGCTGATTCGAACCTAAGATATCACCCTTGTATATCCATACTTTAATACCGATTAGGCCATATGTTGTTAATGCTTCTGCTGTTCCATAATCAACATCAGCGCGCAGAGTATGAAGTGGAACACGACCTTCGTGGTAGCGTTCAACACGAGACATGTCTGCCCCCCCTAAACGACCAGAACACTGTACTTTAATACCTTTGGCGCCAGCTTTGATAGTATTAGCAATACACTTTTTCATAGCTCGTCTAAAAGAAACTCGTCTTTCCAACTGCTGCTTGACAGCATCTGCAACGAGAGCAGAATCTAGATCGGGCTTTTTTACTTCGTAAACATTTAGCACCAGCTCACCGTTCGCTTTAGTAAAATTGCAAACTTTTTTGAGCTCTTCTTTTAATGACTCAGCACCGCTACCTTTTTTACCAATAATGATTCCAGGCCTAGCAGTATATATATTAACCTTTAAACTTTTAGAAGCCCTTTGAATTTCTACGTTTGAAATACCAGCTGAACTCATTTTCTTGTTAACAAACTGTCTGATATTAAAATCATCCTCTAGAAGCTCTGCATACTTTTTTGTTGCAAACCACTTAGAGTTCCAATCTCTTATTACGCCTAATCTAAATCCAGTTGGATGTACTTTTTGTCCCACTTACTTATTCCTTTTTTAAATCTCACGTAATTTTAATGTTATATGAGAAGTTCTTTTCTTGATTTGAGTAGCTCGCCCTTGTGCTCTTGGAAGAAAACGTTTCTGCATAGGCCCTTCATCCACGTAAAGCTCGTTGACAACTAACCCATCAACATCTACTGTCGCCTTTTCAGAAGCAGAAGAAATAACTGAGTTAATTAATTTCGACAAGATGGGAGCAGCTTTTTTGTTTGTGAACCTTAAGGAATCTAAAGCATCTTGAACATTTCTACCCCTAAGCATATCGGCTACAAGTCTTACCTTCCGGGGAGATATTTTAGCTCCTTTTAAATAACCTCTAAAGTCTGTTGACATTACTTTATCCTCTCAGTCTACTTTGATTTTCCAGATTTAACATGACCTTTAAAGGTTCTTGTCGGTGAAAATTCACCCAGTTTATGACCAACCATGTTCTCAGTTACATACACAGGAACAAATTTTTTCCCATTATGTACTGCAAATGTTAAGCCAACAAAATCAGGAATAATCGTAGAACGTCTACTCCACACTTTTATTGGTTTCTTGTCTTGTTTCGCTTTTTCAGCTTTTTTGTATAGGTACTCATCAACAAAAGGACCTTTTTTTATGGATCGAGCCACTGTTTCGTCTCCTTACTTTTTCTTTCTCGAAGTAATAATCATCGAACTTGTTCTTTTGTTCTTTCTTGTTTTGTAGCCTTTAGTAGGAACAGACCAAGGAGAAACAGGGTGACGCCCACCTGAAGTACGCCCTTCACCACCACCATGAGGGTGATCAACTGGGTTCATCGCAACACCACGAACTGTAGGCCTTACACCTAACCATCTTTTCTTTCCTGCTTTGCCGAGTTTCCTGTTACTATTATCAAGATTGCTAACAACACCGATAGTCGCGTAACAATCAGCCAAAACTTTACGAAGCTCACCTGATGGCATTTTTAATTGAATATAGCGTCCAACCTTACCTGCTAACTGACAACTGCTTCCTGCAGACCTTGCAATTTGACCACCTTTACCAGGGAACATTTCAACGTTGTGAACAATAGTACCAGTAGGCATATTTTTCAAAGGCATACTATTGCCTGGCTTGATATCAACGAGTTCACCGGAGATGATCACATCACCCTTTTTTACATTGTCGGGGCAAAGTATATACCTTCTTTCTCCATCCTTGTAGAGAATGCGAGCAATAAACGATGTCCTGTTTGGGTCGTATTCAACAAACTCAATTTTCCCAGGAATACCCTGCTTATAGTTCCTCTTGAAATCTACAAGCCTATATAACCTTTTCACCCCTCCGCCTCGATGACGAACAGTGATGCGGCCTGTATTGTTACGCCCACCTTTTTTCTTTATACTGCTACAAAGTGGCTTATACGGCTCGACTGAATCGACATTACTAAAGTCTATGACCGAGGAGTTTCTTAAACCTGGTGTTATGTTTTTAAAAAGTTTTATACCCATTTTTTTAACCTATTTTTTGCAGTTCCTGCCTAGTTTTCTTCAAAAGCTGCTATTTTTTGGCCTTCACCAAGCGTTACAACAGCTTTTTTCTGCTTCGCTCCCCAACCAACATGCATCCCGCGCCTTTTACTCTTCCCTCTACGAATAGAGGTATTTACAGAAGACACGTCTACTCCAAACACCTTTTGAACAGCAGATTTGACATCATGTTTGGTTGCTAAACTTGAGACAAGAAAAGTATACTTACCATTCACATCTTTTAAAGTATTGCTCTTTTCTGTCAACACTGGTCTATTTAATACACTATAAGGATTCATAATCTCTACCTAAGCCTCTCTTGAACTTGATTTAGAGTCGATTCACTCATCACTAGAAAATCATGACGCAAAATATCTTCAGCATTCATGTCAATTGGACTCTTAAGATCGACTTTATGAATATTTCTAGCTGACCTGTAAAGGAAGTCACCGTTTTCTCCCGAATCAAGAAAAAGAGCTTTGCGACCTTTTATCTTTAACGACTCAATTAAATCAACGATCTTTTTTGTGCTGTACTCGCTTTGCTTTAGCTCGTCGAGCAAGAAAACAGAACCAGACTTAATCTTTTCTGACAAAGCCTCAACAAGAGCCTGCTTTCTAACTTTTCGGTTTACACTCTGATGATAGTTCCTTGGCTGTGGACCGTGGGATATACCCCCACCCTCCATTAAAGGTGACCTTGAAGAACCTTGCCTAGCACTACCTGTCCCTTTTTGTTTAAACGGCTTCTTTCCACCGCCGGACACATTAGACCTAGTTTTGGAAGCATGTGTTCCCTGACGTTTGTTTGCTCTGTATGATTTCAAAACAGTATGCATCAAACCGTCGCTATTCTTTTCAACGAGCAACTCAGACGGAGCATCTACTGTCCTCAATTCATTGCCCATGTTATTTAAAACTTTAAGTTTCATTATTTGCTCCCTGACTTACTAACTTTCCGCGATTGTCTGATTTCTACTATCCCAAGCTTATTCCCAGGAACAGAACCATGAACAGCAATCACGTTCTTATCAACATCAACCTTAACAACTTTGACATTGCTAACTGTTCTTTTGTCCACACCCATGTGACCTGGTTGGTGCTTATTTTTAAATACACGACCGGGGCTTGTACACTGTCCTAAAGACCCAGGGCGTCTATGAAAACGCGAACCATGCGTCATCCTACCGATGCTTGCGTTCCAACGCTTCACAGCTCCCTGAAACCCGCGACCCTTACTTGTACCTGTGACATCAACCGCCTCGATGTTAGTAAAAGACTCAGCAGTTAGAGTTGCTCCTGCTGCAATTTCTTTTGATTCCTTTTCAGAAACACGAAATTCACAAAATTTGGAATAATTCTCTTTCACATTTGCTTTTCTCAATCTGTGAATGTCTGCTTTCGATAAGTTTTTTTCTGACTTCTGGCCATAACCTATCTGGTAGCCGGTATAACCATCTTTTTCTAAATCTAAGACTTTAGTAACTTTTTGGTCCATTACCTCCAGGATCGTCACGGGAATGATCTTCCCATCATCCATAATAAACCGACTCATTCCTACTTTTTTTGCTACAAGCCCTTTTGTAGTTACTGCTGTTGCCATAAACTCTATCCAATTCGTTCAACTTTATTATATTGCTGAAATTTTGATATGTTAACAAAGATTAAGTATCAATAAAGCTTGATCTCAACATCTATACCAGAAGCAAGATCTAACTTCATCAATGCATCTATCGTTTGCTGCTTTGGCTCGAGTATATCGAGCATTCTTTTGTGTGTCCTCATTTCAAATTGCTCACGAGATTTTTTATCTACATGAGGACTTTTTAATACTGTGTACCTATTGATGGCTGTTGGCATAGGGATTGGTCCTGCGATTTTCGCCCCAGTCCTTTTAGCTCGCTCAACAATCTCACCAGCTGAACGATCTATAAGTCTATGATCATAACCACGCAATTTAATTCTAATCTTCTGATTTTTCATCCGCATTCCGGCTTTTGTTGTTATTTTAGTTAAAATGGTTTGGTAAGCGTCAAGACCCAAAACTAACACAAAACTAAGAGGTGTTACAATGTAGAGGGGCATTGGCTTGCAGAATCATTCTAATGATCTACCGCAGGCGTACCATACCTGAGAAGAAACTAAGTTATCTTAATCTAATTTTTTGTCAAGGTTAAATCTTAATCTTTGTTTAAAAAATTTTAGAATTTATTTGAGTGGGGTGGAATATCGGATTTGAACCGATGAATGCCGGAATCACAATCCGGTGCGTTAACCCCTTCGCCAATCCCACCACAAGGATCAAAATATTTATTTATAAAGATCTATATTAAGATTTTAAATAAATAACCTGACATGGGAACAATCATTGAAAAAAGCTTCACAGTCAAGGTTTGATATAAAAAAAATTCTCAAAGCCTGAAGATGTTCTGTAAGAGCTTGAAATTAAATAGAATAAAAAAAAAAGCCCTAGCCTTTCACGATATCAACGCGAACATATACTGCTTCTTCTTTCAACCACTGCTCAAATAAACGCTTCAACTCAATGTTACGTAGATCCTGATAATATTGATCTTTGTGCATTTCAAACTCACTATCTTTACCTACTTCTTTAGATTCAAGATAAAAAATATAGTAACCACCTGAAGTTGTTATGATCTTACTAAATTTTGCAACTTCTAAAGTTTTTACATTTTCTCTAATTTCTTCAGATAAATCTGAAAGTTTATATGAAACCGTCCCGTGCTGCGGAAGATCAGAGTATACTTTAGCAGCATCTGTAAAACTCATTCCTTCTTTTATTTTTTGATAACACTCTTCGATAAATAGCTTTTTTTGCTTTTTTAAAAGCTGCGAGTTTTGTGTACCATTTTTGATAAAAATAGTTTTCATATTCCACAACAAGGCGTCGGCGGAGCTGCCAATTTTTTTTAGATAGTGTGACTTAACAGCTCTTTCGGTAATTTTTATTGCTGGCATTAATTTGTGCCCTTGAAAACGCATCACAAGCATTTGATTACGCATTTCACTTTTGTAGGAATACATATCTGAACCGCTTTCGATTAAATATTTTTCTAAGCCTTCTTTATCCCATTGGTTGTGGACTAAGATTTGCTCAACCTGAGCCTCTAATTCTTTGTCAGTAATAACCAAACCCATGTCTTCTGCTGCTGCTGTTAGAAGCTTAAGATTAATCAAATCGTTAAACGCCTTTTCCCGAGGGGCCGCCGTGGACTTTGACGGATAATAAGAGACCAAAGGTTGAATATTGCTTTTCATCCGATCTTGGATCTCGCTTTCAAGGATAACGAGGTCTCCCACCTTTGCTCTAATACCGTCATAATGTGTCCTGTTTTTTTTATCTGATTGAGCAGCTTTTGCAAAAACTGTGTGTTCAACAAAACACAAAAGAAAAACCAGGAAACATAACGCTTTGTTTTTATTTCTTCTGGAAACATTTAATTTATTTTTTACCACTTTTTTAACCACCTATTATTTCCTATATTTTAATGACTCCTACAAGCTTTAGTCGCCAAAAGAGCTGTAGGTAAGTAAAATTTAACTCATACTACTTCTTTAAACTTCAAGACACAATGAAATGTATTTTTTAGACTTTCTAACAAAGGAACTTTCTATTTAAAACAACATACTCTTACTAAGCTCGACACGCATAACTATATTTTCTTTAAAGTTTTATTACCGAAGTAGAATTAAAAAACTTTCATGACCCCCATATTCCCCTTCCGCGATATAAAGTTTAATTTGGCCAACTGTATAATACTCAACATTTCGCGCGGAATAATTTGTTAGAATGGTGTCATTTTATTTCTAATCGTATTTATGATTAGTTTTTAAGGTACTTGTAACATTAAACTTTAACATTACCCTGCGACAAACACCCTTTTCACAAAAATAGAAAAATTTAGCTCTAGTCATCAAATAGATAAGTTAAAGGATGGAGAAAACTAATAATGTTATTTAACTTTTGTAAAATATTTTTTTCCTCCTTGGTCTTTATATTCAGAAAAAATTTTACTTTTTTATCTATAGGCATAAAGTATTTTTGTGGATGTTGATTTATGTATGATTTTAAACTTTCCAAACTTTTTGTGTTTAAAAATAAAATTTCAACCTCAAACACAGAGTTTTCTTTTCTTTCTATAATTTTACTGGCGTTGATTTTTCTTAAAAGACATTTTATTTTGGCTATCAGAAGTAAGATCTTCATAGCAGATGAAAGTGGACCAAAACGATCAATAATACTGTCTTGAATTTTTTCTAAATCTCCAATAGAGCTACTATCAAACAAAGACCTATAAGTATTTAGTCGTTCTACTTCACTTGTAATATATTCAGGCTCTATTTTTGCTGCGATATCTAATTTTATCTCAGGGTTAACTTTTTCTTTTACAGGTGATCCAGACGACAACTTTTCGATAGCTTGAGATAATAACTTCGTATAATACTCTAGACCAACAGCTGCAATATTTCCAGATTGTTCTTTTCCAAGAATATTGCCAACACCCCTTATATCCATATCATAACTTGCAATCTGAAACCCTGATCCCAAGTGACTATTTATTTTTAATGCTTCTAACCTTTGCTTTGCCTCTAAGCTTAATCCATCAAAATGGCTACAAAGAAAGTACGCAAAGCCTTGAACAGTCGATCGTCCAACCCTTCCCCTCAGCTGATGCAATTGAGATAAACCAAAATTCTCAGCTTTATTTACAATAAGCGTGTTGACATTCGGTATGTCTAAGCCCGCTTCAATAATCGTTGTACACAAAAGAAGGTGAAATTTTCCTTCCATAAAATTAAAAAGGACTTCATCGACTTTATTTTCCTTCATTTGTCCATGGGCAATACCTACCTTTAAGTCTTGAAACAAACCCATAAGAAATGCCTTAATAGCTGGAAGGTCTTCAACACGATTATGTACAAAATATATTTGTCCTCCCCTTGTTCGCTCGTAAGAAATAGCCTGCTTTATAACATTATCTTCAAGAACAGAAATTATAGTTTTTATAGCTTTACGTCCAAAAGGAGGAGTGGAAATAACAGAAACGTCTTTTAAGCCTAGAAGACTCATGTTAAGGGTTCTTGGAATAGGGGTGGCACTCATAGTCAAAATATCTGATTTATTTTTCAATTCCTTAAGGCGTTCTTTATGCAGAACACCAAAGCGCTGTTCTTCATCAACAACAAGAAGACCAAGTTGCTTGGGTTCAAGTTTTTTACTCAACAGAATATGAGTTCCAATCAGAACATCAAGTTGTCCATTAGAAAAGTTTTGAAATATACTCTCCCTACTTTTTGGTGAATTAAAGCGAGATAGTTTTTCAACAGAAACACCAAATTGACTTAGTCTATTTTGAAAAGTTTCGAAGTGCTGATGGCATAAGACTGTTGTTGGGACAAGAACCAAAACCTGAAAACCTTCAAAAACAGCCCTCATAGCTGTTCGCAAAGCAACCTCTGTTTTTCCAAAACCAACATCTCCAATAATCAAACGATCCATATTACGATCTGACCGGAGATCTGCTTCTATTTCATCAAGACACTTCAGCTGATCGGAGGTTTCTATATAAGGAAAATCATTGACCAGTTCAAAAAACTCCTTCTTTGGAGGAGGGTAGGTGTAACCTTTTGACTTTTTTCTTTCAGCTTGATTTGCGATTAGTTTTCCAGCAATATCTTCAATACTTTTAGATACTTTTGCCTTTTTTTTAGCCCACGAAGTCGTGCCTAGGCGGTCAGTTTGAGGCTGTTTTGGAGAGGAGCTAACTTGAAACTTTTGCAAAAGATTAAGCTTATCAGCAGGCAGATATATATGATCTCCACCCTTATACTGAAGTTTCAAGAAATCGCCAACAACCCCAGGAAGAGGAAGATGAACAAGACCTTTGTATTGGCCAACCCCGTGCTGAACATGAATAATAAAATCATTAATTTTTAAATCACTTAAATTAAAAAATTTATTAATTTTTTCGCGATTTGATGTGACCAGCTTAGGAGTTTTTACATAAAAAGAGCTTGGAAGAAGTAAAACATTTTGAGTCTTATCATAAATAGCTTCATCCAAATCACCAATAAAAGTAAAATAATTGTCTTTTTCAGATAGAACCGTTTTAAAAACCTGAGAGTACGAGGCCACTAATAATTTGGAGCGTATAGATTTACTTTCTAAGAATTGAGACAAATTTTCAAGATCTCGTATGGAACTTGAAAAAACAATAACCTTTGCTCCTTTTCTGATAAAGTCATCAACAGCTGCAAGTCTTTGTTCTATATCGAAGTGATTAATTTTTTTTGACTTTAGAAGACTGCTGAATTTTAAATTTTCTTGCCCTTTAACGTCAACGCTAACATTTATAAGTAGATTGTTTGAAACAGGTTCGCCCATTTCAATGTATTTACAGAAAAAATTTTCCCAAAAAGCTAACGAAGAAAAATGCTTATCAGGAGAGACACATATCTTTTGATTCTCTTGATCTTTCAAATAGAGTTCTTTAAACTTGGTAAAACTCTTACGGTATGCCTCAATCACAGATGATTTTGAATAAGGGAAACAAAAAAAACTAGAGCTTAAATAATCAAAAAATGGACTAGAATGGTTTCTAAGTAAAGGGGAAAGACAATCAAAACCTCTGCATTTTTGTCCTTGCAAAAGATCACTTGTCACTCCATTTCTGTCATAAACAGGTATATTTTTTTTTATAAGGTGTTCGTGAACTTTTTGTATAGATTTTTCACATTGTGACTCACTTAGAAGAACTTGTCCACAAGGATAAAAAGTATATGATTTAATTCCCTCCAGTGACCTTTGGCTTTGAAGATTATAACTTCTTATGGACAGTAGTTTATCGCCTAGAAACTCAAATCTAAGAGGATCATCTGAAGAAGCCGGAAAAACATCAAAAATACCACCTTTTTTAGTGAAAGTTCCTTTTTCTACTATGACCTCTGCACTTCGGAAACCAAGCTCTAAAAATGATTCTTCTAACTGATCAAAGTCATACTCTTTTTCACACGTAAGGTTTAGCTTTGATTCTAAAAATTTCTTTTTTTCTTGAACTTTTTGACCTAAAGCTTGGGGTGTCGTTAAGACGACAATTCTTTTTTTCCCATCACAAAGAAATGCTTGTGCTTTAAGCCTACGTAATTCTTCGTCTCTTTGACTCGACGATTGTTCAGCCCCCCAATAGGAGCTGTGAAAGACGGGAAGAACAAAAACGTTTGAGTATGCTTTATTAGACAAAATTATAGAAAAAGTTTCCAACCACTCCGAAACTAGCCGGTTGTTTGGAAAAACAACAACAAGATTCCTACTCTTATTTTCTCCACAACTTAAAAGAGCATCTAATATATAAGTACAAATAATTTTTTTATAAGAGCTTGTAGGAGCATGAATTTGAGCAGACTGATCTTTATTTATTATATCAAATATATTTCCTTGAACTGTACTGATAGATTCCATAAATAATAACTTTTACTAGAGGTCTTTTACACATAGCTTCCAGACTCTATCTTATCTAAGATTATTTTTTCAAAAGTCAAGGGGTCATTGGGCCTCACGCTGAATATTGCTTGCTGCTCACAACGTTTTTTATTCTCAAGAAGCCAATGTAAAATCTTGGAAAGGCCGGAATTTCTTCTACTTTTAAAAAAAGGATCATTGTTAAGTGCATCTTTTGCCTTTTTTAACGCTCTCATCTCTCCCAAATCTGTTTCTTTTACATCGTAAGAAAAAAGATCGTACTTTTTCACATCTTTCGGCAAAACACCTAAGAACTTCACATCAGGAGCTGAAAAGTCTGCATTTCTGATTAAAGAGGAGGCTGATCCTGCCTTTAATGTCCTATAAATATTCTGTAAAGTATAGGCATCGAGATCGCCTAAAAAGAAAATTGGGACCTTTAGTTGGTCTTGTATACGCTTTACCCAACCACGAACGGCATTCGAAGGAACACCTTGAGCACCAACGACTATACAATTATGCCTATTTGTAATACCATTAGCAACAATTGTATTAGCTGTACCTTCTGATTCTACAACAAGACAAAAATCAATCGGTTTTTTCGATTCAAGCTTTAAGTTTTGTGGCCTGTTCTTTGGCATAAATGGGGACGTACCGAGCTTTGACAAATCAATAATAGCTTTTTCCCCTCCCGGCAAAGTTTCCGTTACTACCAATTGCTTCGAATATGTTTGCCCACCTCTATCATTTGCAAAGCAATTTAACTCCTCTCTATAACACTCTATAATCTCGCAAATAAAGTCGATAATAGAGTCTGATTCACTTTGCTCATCAAAATCTAGTGGCTTAAGTTCTTGGTTTTGTTTTAAAAGACCTTTACAAATATAGTATAATTCTCTTTTTGTATTTACCCCTCCAACATCTACATTACGGAGTAAAATATCTAGCATGAAAATAGCTCGAGACATTTTCTTAACTGAAGAAACATTAAGCTCTGTTCTTACTTTTTTACTACCGGGAGTTAAATACCCAAGAGACGGTGAGTACAGTGAATTATCCAAGCTACACTTTGTCGCCTTAAGCATGGGCCTCTTTGCATTTTCAAGATCCAAAAAAACATCTTTACAAAGGTCCATTGCTATTTTTTTTATACTTTTACTACTTTTAAGAGAGTACTTAACCACATTATATCCTTCCTAGAAACTTATATGAGCTTATTATAAATTTCGTGGTTTCAAATTTTTCATTTTTTTACTTTTCTCTTACTAACTTTTTTCTTACTAACTTTTTTCTTACTAACTTTTTTCTTACTAACTTTTTTCTTACTAACTTTTTTCTTGCTAACTTTTTTCTTACTAA
>PASJ01000042.1 GCA_002711925.1 Pseudobdellovibrionaceae bacterium
AAAATTGCCACAGTGGGATCTTCAGGAAGGTCCACAGGCCCCCACCTGCACTTTGAAATTAGGGTTAAAGGCAAGACAGTTAACCCATTGAAATTCCAGAAAAAAATAAGAGATTTCGGCTTTTCAAGCTGAGCTCAAGCTTTTTAAACGAGATGTTTCATTTTTTTTCTTGGGAATCAAATTGTTTTATTTCGTTGCGATTTTTTTTTTAGCTTTTGACTAAAGAGTTTTTTGTAAAGAAAAATCTTCACTGCCTTAGCTAGAAATTTATGCTAGAGTTGCTCTTGTGCGCTTAACCTGTCGGGTGGAAGTGCGTTTCGATTTAGATTTTAAGGGATTGATGATTTTCACCTAAAAAGCCATAGCGAAAGTAAAATATGAATTTTCTAACAAAAATTTTTGGCACAAGAAACGATAAGCTTATCAAAGAGCTGAAACCTACTCTACTGAGAATCAACGAGCTTGAAGCTTCCTATCAAAAGCTTGATGATCAGCAGTTGTCTAATAATACAGATAATTTTCGTCAGAGGTTAGATAATGGCGAATCCTTGCAGAGTCTCTTACCTGAGGCTTTTGCAACTTGTCGAGAAGCTTCGAGACGAGTTATCGGTCAACGCCACTATGACGTGCAGCTGATGGGGGGGATGGTTCTTCAGCAAGGTAAAATTGCTGAGATGAAAACAGGAGAGGGAAAAACTCTAACGGCAACTCTCCCATGCTATCTTCATGGTTTAAGTGGTAAAGGTGCACATGTTGTCACCGTCAACGATTATCTAGCAAAGCGTGATGCTGAGTGGATGTCTTCAATCTATAAGTTTTTGAAGCTTTCAACAGGTATTATCGCTCACAGTCTTAGCGATGAAGAGCGAAAAAAGTCTTACGCTTGTGATATTACCTATGGAACCAACAATGAGTTTGGATTTGATTATCTTAGAGATAATATGAAAACAAACGCTAATCGTCTGGTACAAAGAAAGTTAAATTTTGCTATTGTGGATGAGGTTGATTCTATTTTGATAGATGAAGCTAGGACACCTCTTATCATCTCAGGACCTGCTGACACAAACCTTGAACTGTATAAAAAAGTTAACGCTGTTATTCCTGGTATTCAAAAAGATGTGGATTACACCGTTGATGAAAAATCTCGATCTGTCTCTTTAACTGAAGATGGTATCAGTAAGATGGAAAAAAGACTCAGTATCGATAACCTCTACGACTCTAAACACGCAGATGTTTTACACCACGTGCAAAGTGCTTTTAAAGCTCATATAATTTTTAAAAAAGATGTGGACTATGTCGTCAGAGATGGACAAATTCTTATCGTTGATGAATTTACCGGACGTCTCATGCCTGGTAGGCGCTATAGCGATGGTTTACACGGAGCTCTTGAAGCAAAAGAGCATGTCAACGTTCAACAAGAATCACAAACATTAGCCTCCATAACTTTTCAAAACTTTTTTCGTATGTACGATACCCTATCAGGTATGACAGGAACAGCAGATACGGAAGCTGTTGAGTTCAATAAAATATACGGATTAGAAGTTTTAGTTCTTCCCACCAATAAGAAAATAATCCGTAAAGATCATGAAGATGTTATTTATCGAACTGCAAGAGAAAAATTTGTTGCTGTTGCTGATGATATTGCAAGTGCCCAAAGAAATGGTCAGCCTGTTCTTGTTGGAACCGTATCGGTAGAAAGATCTGAACTTTTGTCTAGTTTGCTCAAACAACGAAACATACCTCACGAGATTTTAAATGCTAAAAACCATGCACGAGAAGCAGCAATTATTGCAAGTGCAGGTGAAAAAGGTCATGTGACGATTGCAACAAACATGGCAGGTCGAGGGACTGATATTGTTTTAGGTGAGGGTGTTCGCGAACTTGGTGGTTTATATGTTGTGGCTACAGAACGACATGAGTCAAGACGTATTGATAATCAGCTAAGAGGACGGTCTGGGCGTCAAGGAGACCCTGGGATGACAAAATTTTTCTTGTCCTTAGAAGATGATTTGATGAGAATTTTTGCTTCCGACAAACTATCAGGAATTATGTCTAGACTCGGTATGGAGGAAGGAGAATCTATTGTTTCACCTATGGTCACTCGAGCTATTGAGAAAGCTCAGATGAGAGTTGAAGAACAAAACTTTTCAAGTCGAAAAAATCTTCTCGAGTACGATGATGTTATGAGTCAGCAAAGACAAGTTGTTTATCAAAGACGACATAAGGCATTGGTGGGTGAAGCCGAAACAGATTTTATCAGTGAGGCAACAGAAGGCCTTGTACATGATATAGCCAGTCGTTTCTCTCCCGAGTCTCTTGATAAAGAAAACTGGGATATTGAAGCTATTAAAAAGGAAATAAAAAAAGAGTTTAATCTTCAGAGTTTCCAAGGTGATCTAAACGAAGAAGAGGTTAAAGTAGAGGAGCTTGTTGCTAAAATAAGTGATAAAATTTTAAAATCTTATGACGAAAAACTGACTCCCATAGGAGAAGAAAATAAAAAGAAAGTAGAAAGTTTTATCTATCTACAAATTATAGATCATACGTGGAAAGATCACCTTTTAGCTATGGACTATTTGAAAGATTCCGTGAGCCTTAGAAGTTGGGGTAATAAAAATCCTCTACAAGAGTATAAAAGAGAGGCTTTTACATTGTTCGAGCAGATGATTCATAAGATTGAAACGGAAACAAGTCTCATGCTTCTTAGAATGCCAGCTCCCGAAGCTCAGCGTGAAGAAGAAGAAATAGCTCAAGCAAAAGATGATGAAGTTTTTAGTCAGGCGAAAATGTCTCACCCTGAAGCTAATAGTCTTGGTGCTAAAAAACAAAATCTTGAGAACACAAGGGCCAGAGGGGGGCAAGAACAAACTTCTCCCATACCCTATAAAAGAGAAACAGAAAAAGTTGGGCGAAACTCTCCTTGTCCATGTGGGTCCGGAAAGAAATTTAAAAAATGTCACGGAATTTCCGATAGTGGTTTATAATGTATAAAGAGTAGTGTCTTTTTACCTTTTAAACCACGAAAACGACAAGGATCGAAATGAAAGAAAAATATATTTTCTTTGCGCGACAAAAATCTTTGAAGCTCATTTCATCAAATCTTTTCAAGCTTCTTGAAGAAGCCCAATTTGAAAAAAAAGAAAAAAACCATAAGCTTAAAAAATTATTTTCCCCAAAGCTACCGAAGGCTCAAGTTATCTTATTTGCTGTTATTCTTCTTTTGTTTCTAACTTTAGTTATATTGTTAAATGATTAACAATGCTTATTGAGCCTTTGTTGAGGGAAAACTAGGCAAATCTTACAGTGTTAAAGCTTTGCCATATAATTGTTGGTATTAAAAGATGAGGGTGGGAAGGTTTTCTTAAAAGGGTTTAACCTTCAACTTCTTGTCCATCGGCGGCAAGTTGTTGCAACTCAAAGCTTGGTTGAATTGCACCACGAGCAGCTTCTACCATCTTTGGGAGGGTTTCAGGGTCTAAACCACAACCTTCAGCTGTTCCTTGTAGCTCAAGTATTTTTCCAGACTGAGTGATGACAAAGTTCATGTCAACATCCACACTGCTGTCTTCTTCGTAGTCAAGGTCAACAAGAACTTCTCCGGAGGCGACTCCTACCGAAATTGCTGAAACGTTTTCTACCAAAGGATTTTGCTTTAAACGTCCGCTACGTAAAAGTTTGTCGATAGCAATTTTTAGTGCAACCCAACCACCTGTTATCGCTGTGGTTCTTGTTCCGCCGTCGGCTTGAAGAACATCGCAGTCAACGTTGAAAGTCATGTCTGGACATTTACTTAAATCAACAACTCCACGTAAGCTTCGGCCGATTAACCTTTGGATCTCTTGGGAGCGCCCGCTGGTAAAGCCTCTTTCTCTTTTGTTTCTTGTGTGAGTTGCGCTTGGAAGCATACAGTATTCTGCAGTTAACCACCCTCTTTGATGCCGTTCGCTTCTCATCCAACCAGGTACACCGTCGTCACAGGTGATAGTACAAAGAACAACTGTGTTGCCTTGTTCTATGAGAACGCTTCCGAGGGCATTTTTAGTAAAATTAGGGACATACCTGACGGGGCGTGCTTGGCTTGCAAATCTTCCATCTTTTCTCATTGGCTTTGGTCCTCTCTTTCAATTAAAATTAAGAAAAATTATTTATAGTAAATGTCTATAGGGTCTTAGTGAAGACCTTCATTTTTAGGTTTTGTTTAAACTTTTAGCAATAAAATGAACATTGAAAATTAAGAAAAAAAGGGGGAAAAGTCAAGGCTATTTCCTTGAAAGTTCTTTTTAGCATGCAAAAACGCCGGGTCCGTAGGGGTCTGTTGCTTCTTTCGATATCTGTGTAAAAATAGGTTCTTCATAAGATCCATTAAAACAAGCGTAACAAAACGATTGTTTTTTTACATCGGACAAAGCTTGTTGTAATCCTTCTTGGCTTAAAAAAGCAAGAGAGTCAGCTTCTAATATCCTTTTTATTTCATGGGTGTTTTTTTGCGCTGCAAGGAGGTTTTTCCGTTTTGGAGTCGCTACACCGTAATAACATGAGTGGGTTATAGGAGGACAACCTAAACGAAAATGAATTTCTTTTGCTCCAGCTTGTCTGATCATTCTCATTATTTTGATGCTCGTTGTGCCGCGAACAAGGGAGTCATCAATAATTATCACTCTTTTATCTTTTATGAGATGGGAAACAGGGTTGAGCTTGAGTTTGACTCCAAAGTCTCTAATTTGTTGTGTTGGTTCAATAAATGTTCGTCCAACATAATGATTTCGGACTAATGCGAGCTCCATGGGAAGTTTCGATTGTTCAGCATAGCCGATTGCAACGGGAACACCTGAGTCTGGTATGGCAAAGACGATATCAGCGTCCACATGAGATTCTTGTGCTAAAATTTCTCCCATCTTTCGTCTCAGTTGATAAACGGATTGATTATCAACGAGACTGTCTGGTCTTGAAAAGTAAATTGGCTCAAAAGAGCAAAAGCTTCTTTTTTCTAATTTTTTTTTGGCAAAAAATGAACTGATTTCTCCTCTTTTGAAACAAACAACTTCCCCCGGCTCAACGTCTCTAACAAAACAAGCGTCGATCAAATCAAGTGCACAAGACTCACTAGCAACAACCCAAGATTCATCTTTTTTTCCAATCACTAAAGGTCGAAAGCCATGTCTGTCTCGTATGGCGTACATCTTGTTTTCTGCAATAAGAACAAGTGAGTAGGCACCACGAACGATTCCCATCATATCTTTAATTTTTTCTTCCAAGCTTTGTTTTTGACTTCTTGCTAAAAGGTGTATAAAAACTTCCGAGTCGCTTGTCGTTGTAAAAATACTCCCTTTTTTTTCCAAGTCAGCTTTAATATCATTAGCGTTGGTGAGGTTGCCGTTGTGGGCAATACCGATAGGTCCATGAGCTGGGGTTTTAAATACAAAAGGCTGAGTGTTTTGTAAAAGTTTACCACCTTGGGTCGAGTAACGAACATGACCTAAGGCAAGATCACCTTTTAAACTATCAATTGCAGAGCGGTTAATAACATCAGATACAAGTCCAAAACCTTTGTGGTCATAGTATTTTAAACTTTTTTCATCGCGATTTAAAGAAACGATACCACAAGCTTCTTGCCCTCTATGTTGCAAAGCGTATAGTCCTAGATAGACAAGGTTCGATGCTTCCTTTGCACCAAGAACCCCCATAATTCCACATTCTTCTTTAAGCATTTTGATCCTCATTTTTATAGGGGAAGAGAGCTTCTGTAAGTTGTAAGTGTTTCTTGTTTTGGAATTGATTCATGATTGACTCTGTAATCGAGGACACTCTTTCGTATTTCTCCAAGGTTTTTAAGTTCATAATGAGTGAGATTTTGTCTTAACTTTTGAAGCAAAATATCGTTTTTATTTTTCAAGGCAAGAATATATGAGCCCGGCATATAAGAGAATAAATACTGCTCTTTTTCATTTTCTGGTACCTCTATATCAAAACTTAAGTCTTGTTCAATAAGCATTTGTATTACCGTTGACAAAAGACCGGAGGCACCAATGTCAGAGCATGCAAGGAATGATTCACTTGTTGAAAAATCACGGATAAACTTCATGGCTTGAAGCTCTTTGTCAGCTCTAATAGGTTCGATCAAACCTAACTCTTGGTTTATTTGACAAAGGGTTTGAGCTTCACTACCTACAAAACTAAAAATTTTATCTTTTGGTGACAAAAGATAAAGAAAACACTCTTCTTTAACGACACAAGGCTTTGCTTGCCTTACATCATCTATAATTCCGACCATACCAATCATCGGACTTGGGTGTATGCTCACTCCATCTGTTTCGTTATATAAGCTTACATTACCACTAACAACGGGAGTATTAAGGTCTTTGCATGCTTGAGAGATACCGTCTACAGCCTGAGAAAAGTCTCCCATGACATAAGGATCTTCTGGGTTACCAAAATTTAAGCAGTCTGTTATAGCTAGGGGTTTTCCTCCACAAGCACTAATCATTCTTGCTGCTTTCCAAACACTATGCTCGCCTCCTATCTGGGCATCATAGTAGCAGACTCTTTCCATAGTTGAGGAACTTAAAACAAGGCCTAAGAAAGGGTGATTTTTCACCTCATCTCCAAGCCACATAACAGCAGCACCTTTGTTGTCGGAGCTTAAAACTGTTTTCGAACCAATGTGACGATCATATTGCTTGTATATAAATGATTTATCAGCTTTTGATTGAAGAATTTTCCAAATAAAATTTTTTATTCCAAATTCTCTTATTTTTTCAATAATATTCTTTTCAAATGAGTTCGATTTTATTTTCTTTTTTTTAAACTTCATTGGACGATTGTATCGGGGTGCATCTTTTATGATATCTTTGAAAGAGACGTCAACTTCGAGTTTCCCTTTGTGGTACATTTTTATTTTTTCGCTTTTTGTCACTTGTCCTATAACTGCGTAAGCTAAATCCCATTTTCTAAAGATCTCCTCCACAGCTTTTTTCTTCTGTGGCTCGACAACCATGACCATTCTTTCTTGAGATTCAGACAAAAGAAGTTCATACGCACTTAAATTTTCTGCTCGAACGGGAATCTTATCAAGATTTACATTTAGTCCCGAGCCACCTCTTTCTGCCATTTCAAATAGAGAGGAAGTCAGTCCTGCAGCACCCATATCTTGAATACCTGTTACAAGATTTTTTTCTAAGACTTCAAGTGTCGCCTCCAAAAGAAGTTTTTCACTGAATGGATCTCCCACTTGTATGGCTCCTCTTTCCTCTTCGTCTTCTGAGGAAAAACTGTCTGAAGCCATTGTTGCTCCATGAACTCCATCTCGACCCGTTGCTGACCCAAGATAATAAATAAGATTTCCCTCTCCCGATGCCTTTCCTGTAAAAATTCGATTTTTACGAATAAGTCCAACGGCCATAGCATTGACTAAAATATTTCCGTTATAACAATCATCAAATGAAACATTACCTCCCACCGTTGGAATGCCGACACAATTTCCATAGTCACCGATACCTTTGATAACTTCTTGAAAAAGCCAAGAGGATTTTGGGTGTGTCTTACTCCCAAAGCGTAAGCAGTTTAGGAGTGCTATAGGCCTTGCCCCCATACAAAAAACATCTCTTAGTATTCCACCCACCCCCGTTGCTGCTCCTTGGTAAGGCTCTATAAAACTTGGATGGTTATGACTTTCCATTTTAAAAACACAACAAAGATCTTCTTTGAGGTGAACAACACCTGCGTTTTCACCAGGACCCATCACCACATGTTCTCCTGTTGTCGGAAAACGGCTCAAGTGATTTTTTGATGATTTGTAACTACAGTGCTCGCTCCATAAAGCAGAATAGACTCCAAGCTCGGAAAAACTAGGAGATCGGCCGAGATTTTCTTTTATTTTACCGTATTCTTCTTCAGTCAGTTTGTGACGTGTTAATAATTTTTTTAAACCATAAGATTCTTCGATGCCTTTTGCGCGCACGACTGCTTTATTTTGATCACTCATCTCTTGTTCTTGCATATTCTTAGTTCCATCGATGATTTTTGATATTTATAAGCACATTGATAAAAAGGTCTCAAGTACCTGCTTCCCTGCTGTTCCACTACCACCAGAAAATGGGGATATGGCTCTTTCTGGGTGAGGCATCATGCCTAAGATGTGACCGTCTTTGGAGCAGATTCCTGCTATATTTGAAATAGATCCGTTTGGGTTTTTTTCTTCTTGGTAGCGGAACACAATTTGATTGTTATCTTCAAGATTTTTCAACCCATCCTTATCAATAAAAAATCGACCTTCTCCATGTGCTATAGGTAAGCTTATTTTCGTTTCAAGGAGCCTTTGATACAATGAAGGACCCGTTGAAACTTCTAAAAACGAGTCTTCGCAGATAAAGCGATTAGACGTGTTTTTTAAAAGAGCTCCAGGTAAAAACTTGCCTTCAAGAAGAATTTGAAAACCATTACAAATACCTAAAACCTTGCCTCCCTTTTTAATAAATCCTTGGAGCTCATTGATTATTGGAGCCCATGATGCTAGAGCTCCACCTCTCAAGTAGTCCCCGTAAGAGAAACCACCAGGAATAATAAGCCCTCTAATATCACCTGCTAAAACTCTATCACAACTGAACACATCTTGAAGTTTGATGTTCCACAAATTTTTGAAAGCAAAGTGGCAATCATAAGAACAATTTGATCCAGGGAAATTCATTAAAGCTATAGGGTCTTTTTGCGATCTAATCATTAGTTTAGCCTATTGAGTGTGTAAGTTTGAGATGTGGGGTTTGAGAGGAATTTTTTTGAAATTTTTTCTAGAAGCTGTTCTGATTCTTCTTTGCTGTCGTTGACTTCAATAATATATCTTTTACTGACCTTTATAGCTTTGATTTCTTTGAAGCCTAAGCTTTGTAGGTTGTGCTCTATAGCTCGTCCCTCTGGGTCTAAAACTTCTTCCTTTAATTGCACAAGAACTTCATATTTCATCTTTAGAAGACCTTTCATCATTAAATTGAAATGGGGTTTTTTTATAGATTTAAATCACTTTTAAAAGCTGCACGGATAAACTCTCTATTTAATTTTGCAATGTGTCCAATACTGATTTCTTTTGGACAAACGGCCTCACACGCTCCTGTGTTTGTGCAAGAACCAAAGCCTTCCTTATCGTGGGTTGAGATCATTTTTAGAACTCGTTTGTCGGCTTCAGCTTTTCCTTGTGGGAGGCTTGATAATTGAGAGACTTTTGCTGCAACAAAAAGCATCGCAGAAGAATTCTTACACGCAGCAGCACACGCTCCACAACCAATACATGCTGCTGCATCCATCGCTTTATCCGCAATGGTTTTTGGTATAGGAGTCGAATTCGCATCGGGAACAGACCCGGAATTTATAGAGATAAAACCACCACTTTGTATTATAGAGTCAAAGGACCGTCTGTTAGTAGAAAGATCTTTGTTTATCGGAAAAGATTTTGCACGCCATGGTTCTATATGGATTGTTTCTCCGTCTTTAAAGCTTCTCATATGAAGTTGACAGGCTGTTGTTCCTCTTTCTGGCCCATGTGCAACCCCATTAATAACTAATGAGCATGATCCACAAATACCTTCTCTACAGTCGTGATCAAAGGTTACAGGGTCCTCGTTTTTATTGATAAGTTGTTCATTTAAAAGATCGAGCATTTCTAAAAACGACATAGATGAACTGATATCATCAACTTGGTACTTTTTGAAACGACCTTTTTCCTCTTTATTGCTTTGACGCCAAATAAATAAAGTGAATCTCACTTATAACTCCTTGTTACAAGTTTCACATTTTCAAACACTAATTTTTCCTTATGGCATAGGGGGGCTTTTTCGTCTTGGCTTTGCCAGACGCTCACATGTGAAAAATCTTTATCATTTCTTTTAGCTTCACCATCTTCTGTCTGGTGTTCTGTTCTAAAATGTCCCCCGCACGACTCTTCTCTTTCCTTTGCGTCTCTGCACATAAGCTCTCCAAACTCTAGAAAGTCAGCCACTCTTCCTGCTTTTTCTAATTGTTGGTTAAATGATTCTTTTGAACCTGTAACATTTAAGTTTTGCCAAAACTCTTCTCGTAAAGACCCTATATCTTCAATAGCAGTACTTAAGCCTTTTTTATCTCTTTCCATTCCACATTTATCCCACATAATTTCACCAAGCTCTTTGTGAAATTGTAATGGTGATTTTTTGCCCTTAATATTAATTAATTTATTGAGCTTATTTTCAACTTTTTGGCACGTATCTTGACCAGACTTTTCCAGTTCACCCGTTTCAGATTGAGATAGTGGTCTTTGATCAGCTAAGAATTGACCAATTGTGTAGGGTAGAACAAAATAACCGTCTGCAAGCCCTTGCATAAGGGCACTTGCTCCTAGTCTGTTTGCCCCGTGATCACTGAAATTTGCTTCGCCAATAGCAAAAAGTCCAGGAGTTGTCGTTTGCAGGTGGTAGTCAACCCAAAGACCACCCATGGTATAATGCACTGCTGGATAAATCCTCATAGGTACTTTATACGGGTTTTCATTTGTAATTTTTTCATACATATGAAAAAGATTGCCGTAGCGTTCTTTTATCGCTTGCTCACCAAGCCTTTCTATAGCTGATGAAAAATCTAGATAAACCCCAAGACCAGAATCTCCAACTCCTAGACCAGCATCACAGGCTTCCTTAGCGCTTCTTGAAGCAATATCTCTTGGGGCTAGGTTACCAAAACTTGGATATTTTCTTTCTAGATAATAGTCTCTTTCATCTTCTGCAATTTCCTTCGCTGGTCTTTTATCTCCTTTTTTCTTTGGAACCCAAACTCTACCATCATTACGCAATGATTCTGACATGAGAGTCAGTTTAGATTGAAAATGACCACTAACCGGGATGCATGTGGGATGGATTTGTGTGAAGCACGGATTAGCGAAACCTGCTCCCTTTTTATAAGCTCTAAAACTTGCTGTTACGTTACAGCCTGCAGCATTAGTGGAAAGAAAAAAAACGTTTCCATATCCTCCTGTAGCAAGAACAACAGCATCTGCATAATGGACTGTCATTTTTCCCGAGATGAGGTCTCTTACAACGATTCCTTTTGCTTGGTCTTCGTGTATGACCAGATCTAATATTTCTGAGCGAGTAAACATGTTGACTGCGCCCTTGCTTATTTGTCTCGATAAAGAAGAATAAGCCCCAAGAAGGAGTTGTTGGCCCGTTTGGCCTTTAGCGTAGAACGTACGAGAAACTTGAGCTCCTCCAAAAGAACGATTGGCCAGTAGTCCTCCGTAGTCTCTAGCAAATGGAACACCTTGAGCGACAGCTTGGTCTATGATGTTAACGGAAACTTCAGCTAGTCTGTGCACATTGGCTTCTCGAGAACGGAAATCACCACCTTTTATGGTGTCGTAAAACAGTCGATAGACACTGTCACCATCTCCTTGATAGTTTTTTGCAGCATTAATACCACCTTGAGCAGCAATGCTGTGCGCTCGTCTTGGACTATCTTGAAAACAAAAGCATGCAACGTTATATCCCAGCTCCGCCAATGTTGCTGCAGCTGATGCTCCAGCTAATCCTGACCCAACAACTATAACTTTATATTTTCTTTTATTTGCTGGGGAAACTAACTTCATATCGAATTTAGCTTTTGACCATTTATCAGACAAATTACCCGGCGGTATTTTCCCATCTAAGAGCATAAATTATATCCTCACTGATGATATTTTTACTGAATCAAGCCTAAAAATATACTGATTGGAATTGATGAAAAACCCAAAGCCAAAAATATGCTAAGCGCTATAGATGAGTTTTCGACGATTTTATTATATTTTAGATGCTTAATGCCAAATGTTTGAAATGAACTTGAGATTCCATGACTGAGATGAACCATTAAAAGACAAACAGATAAGATATAAAAGCAGACAATTATAGGGTTTTGAAAGCTGATTAAAAGCATAGCATATACATCATACTCTCCAAGTTGCTCAAATAATGGGTTTGTTAATCGAAAGGTTAAATGAGCAAGATGGTATAAAACAAAACTTAAAACAGTTAGGCCACTTAAAATCATGCTTCTTGAAGCAAAGCTCGAGAGTTCTCGGGATGGTACCGCATATTTTTGAGGGTTAGAAATTTTGTTAAGTCTAGTTAACCGTATGGTGAAAGCAATGTGTATAAAAAATATTGAGATTAAACCCAGTCTTAGGATCCAAAGAATGAGTGGGAATTTTCTTAGTTGACGAGCGTAATCATTGATTGCTTCAGGTCCGACAAAAACAAGAAAATTTCCAGCTAAATGAGCAACCAGAAAGCCAACTAGACCTAAGCCTGTCAGAGCAACAACTAATTTACATCCTACAGAAGAAAAAAGTATTCGTTTCAGCCAAAGCATGTTTTTTACCTCACTAGGAAAAAATATAACTTTCCAAAAATCTTGAAATTTTTCAACGAACAACAATTCACAAATTCAATTAAAACTCATCTATCGAAGTAAATCAAAGTTTCTTTTTCTGGGAGTTGCCTAGAATTTTTCTAAATACGAAAGTAATTACAAGGTAACGTTCATAGATACATTCATACCATGATGATATCTGTCTTCAGCTAGGTAGGGGCGTCCAACCACATACGAGATAGAAAAGTTAGAATTAACTACGGCAATTCCTCCTGAAAGGCTTTGACGTTCTGTTTCATCAATTGCGTGACCGTAGCCACCAAATAAGCGTAAGAGGTCTTGAAATAAAACAGAAAATGAACCGATGAACATTTTCTCATCTTTTTCTGAAAGGTCCACAGTTTCTGTCACAAAAGTTTTATCTCCCGTGTCAGACAATTTTATTTGGCCAGCTTCATATTCTTGGTTAACTCTTTGTCTTTGGCGATAGTCTGCGTGCAAAGTTACTAGCCCGTTAAACAGTAAAAGTGCCATCCCAGCACGATAGGTTCTGGGTGCAAGCTGCTCGATTCTGTGGTTTATAAGGTTTTCTCCAGAAATGCCAAATCTTAGGCTCTGTGTTAAAAAACCGACAAGGCCAAGGCCTGTTGTAAATCCTCGTAAAGGCTTCATATTAGAGTCAAAGCCTTCAATAAACTGTACGCCAAGACCTAAGTGAAATTTTCCTACGGAGTTGGAAATAGCTCCCGATATTCTTTTTTTAACAAGAGAGTCATAAAAGGCTTGTTCTTTTTCTTCAGCAGTGGGTGCTTTTGAAAAGGAGGTGTATTCGTGAAACGATGAGGTATAACTAATTCCAGCTGCTGTCGGAGATGTTTTTGAGTCAACTACGCCCACTTGATAATATTCTCTTCCTGAACTAGGCCAGTGATATCCAGCAGAGGCTTGGTATTTTTTTTCAACAGATATCATTGCAGGATTTAATTTTATAGAGCCTAAACCAGAAACAGCTGCAGAGCCTCCATTACCCATTCCCCAGGAGTGTCCTCCACTACTTTCGTACTCATCTGGTATATGACCGAGTCTTTCAAGACACGTGCCTTCAAAGTAAAAAAAGATAGTCAGCAGATAAGCAAAATAATGTTTCGTCCACATGTTTTTCTCTCTCCTTCTTGTGTTCTTATAGATACTAAAGTCTATAAGTTGATCATACACAAGTGCAAAAGAAAGTGTTGGGAGGAAAAGTTAAGTTTTTATCAGAAGAGCAAAAAAACATAAGTAAAAGTTTGTAGCTTTTATGATTTTTTGGTTTTTGTTAAATATGAAATATGATTTTTTACCACCTTTAAAGAAGAGTTTCCAATATCGAGGGAAACAAAATCATCAGAAACGCTTTTTATACGGCCGATAATTCCACCAGATGTTACAACCTCATCTCCCGTTTTTAAATCTTTTAAAAGATCTGCGTGATCTTTTGCTTTTTTAGCTTGGGGGCGGATCATAAAAAAGTACATTGCGATAAAAATAAAAAAGAAAGGAATTAAGCTTTCAATCAAACTAGGCTGTGCTACTGCTTGACTTGATTGTGTCGCATCAGCGTATAATGTTGTAAAAAATGTAGGCATAATCGTAGCTCCTTGGTTTTTGTTGTGAAGAAAATATCTTTTATGAAAGAGGGAAAATTAAAAAAACTAACCCAAACTTAAAAATTTAAAGTATTTTTTTTGGCGACAAACTCTTTTAATTTCTTTAGTATCCGTGCTTCAATTTGTCTTGCTCTTTCTCGTGAAATACCCTCTTTGTCTCCTATTTGTTGAAGAGTTAAAGGGTCATCGCTTAATATACGGTCGTTAAAAATAATAAGGTCCCGCCCCGTTAAGCCTTGTTTAAATTCATCTAAGTATTCGGCAAAAATATGCTTAATTTGTTTGTCTGCCAAAATTTCGTCTATAGATTGAAAGCCTTGATCTGTAAGAAACTCTCCTCGAGTTGAGGTTGAGTCGCCATCTTGAGAGTTCATAGGAGTATCAAGAGAGATGTCTGAGTTGGCAAGTCTTTTTTGCATTTCTAAAACATCTTTTTCAGATACTTCGAGTTTTTCAGCTATAAGCTTGGCTTCTACATCTTTACCTTCAGCAATTAAGCGTTCTGTTTCTTTTTGCAAATTGTAAAAAATTTTTCTTTGGGCAGCTGTGGTTGCAATTTTAACCTGGCTTTGATTATCCATGAGGTATTTCAAGATGTATGCCCTAATCCACCAGGCAGCATAGCTTGAAAGTCTCACGCCTTTATAAGGATTGTATTTTTTCACAGCTTGCATAAGACCGCAAGTACCCTCTTGAACAAGATCAAGTAAATTTATTTGTGATTGCTTGAAGTCGTTTGCTATCTTAACGACAAGTCGCAGATTTGAAGTAATTAAACGATGGGCTGCGTGTTGATCATTATCTTCAAAGTGTTTTAAAGCGAGGTCAAACTCTTCTTCTGGCTTAAGAAGAGGGAATTTAGCAATCTCGCGTAAATAAAGTTGAATCGGAGAGAGCTTTGTGACCGTTTTCTCTTTGTTTTGTTTATATTTACTTGGTAATTTACTATTATTGCTCACGGGCTAGTATCATCCATATCAGACTTCAAATGAGTCGTGCATATTATGTCAGAAATTGGAATTATAACAAATCCTCATGCTAAATTAAATAAGCGAAACCCTAAGCGGCAAAAAATATTAAGTTATATTGCAGGTAAGCAAGGGGTTCTCAAAATAACAAATGATATCAAAGACCTGAAGCTGGCAGCACAAGAGTTCTATGAACAAAAAATAAGTGTGCTAGCTATAAACGGCGGAGATGGAACAATCAGCCGTACTATTACAGCTTTCATCGAGGTGTATGGAAATAAGCCGCTTCCAAGGATTTGTATTTTACCTGGAGGGACAATTAACACTTTAGCAAAGAATCTTGGCATTTCTGGAGGACCTGAAAAAAACCTCTATAAGCTGATAGAGTCACATCGTCATGGAGAGAAATTAGATTCAGTAGGTTTGCATACCATTCAAGTTGAAGGTTATTTTGGTTTCTTATTTGCTAATGGTATCTGCTCGAATTTTTTAAAAGAATTTTACCGTAAAAAGACAAATGTTTGGGGTTCTATTTTTTTGTTTTTAAAGACCGTTATTTCCTTTATTTTTCGCGGCAAATTATTCCAAAGGGTGGTTAATTGCTCGAACTTTCGACTTTTATGTGAAAAAGAAGTCAATTTCAAACATAAAACTTGTACTATATTGTGCTCTACCACTCCTTGCTTGCCTCTAGGGGTTCCTTTTTTTGATCAGTTGGAGTTACACCAAGACAAATTTCAGTGTGTTAGTATTATCTCTTCTTTGAATAACTTTGTACTTAGAGTTGTTCCTAAGATTTTGTTGGGTTTTATGAAGGTTCATGATCAAGATAAGTACTCTTCTTGTTTTAAAAAGCTTGAGATTATAGGAGAAAAAAACTTTACTTATACCGTTGATGGCGAACTTTTTGAAAGTACAAAGAACAAGATCGAACTTTCTTTGGGGCCTAAGCTAAATTTTATTACAAATGAATAAAAAAGAGGGTCTTATGCTTGAAAACTTAATCAAAGACAAAGACATCTGTGATTATTTTAAAAATAGATCTTATACTCTTGAAGGAGTTTCAAGTGATGCTTCTAAAAAATTATTTTATCGAATACTTCTAGAAGATCAAAGGGAAAACTGCATTTTTATGAAGCTTGAAGAGAAACCAAGTGCAGAAGATGTTAGAAAAGAAGATTGGTACAATTTATCAAAAATTTTGACCCAATCGAATATTCGTTGTCCTGATGTTCTTGCTTGTTCTGAAGATAAATCGCAGCTTGTTATTGAAGATTGTGGTCAGCTGTGTGTGCAAGATTTAATTAATAAACTCATAGCAGAAGATAATCAAAAGGGGCTTGATGATCTTTATGCTAAATGTTTCTCATTTATTTTTAAGTTTTTATCATTTTCTTCGAACAGTAAAAATCAAGCAACCTGGGAAAAAAGGTCTTTCGACAATATTTTACTTAAAAAAGAACTTCTTTTTTTCAGAGAACACTTTATATTGAAAAATCAGATAGATTCTCTCAAATTTTGGGATGAAAGATCTTTCTTGGAAGATGTGGATAGACTTTGTGCGAGTGTTGCTTCAATCTCAAGTTATTTTACTCACCGAGACTTTCATAGTCGTAATCTTCTCGTAAGTAAAGACGATCTTGTTGTTATTGATTTCCAAGATGCAAGACTCGGGCCATCTTCATACGATATAGTTTCCTTGATTTTCGATCCTTACGTAGAACTTGATCTTTCAAGAAGAAAAGAAATATTTGATATGTTCTTTTCTTTAGCCAAAAATTTTTTACCTGCTAAAGTTACTGACGAAATATTGAATTCATGGAAAATGGTTTGCCTTCAGCGCCTCCTAAAAGCTCTTGGAAGTTACGCTTTTATGGAAAAAGAGGGTAAAAAGAGTTTTACAAACTATATTTTACCAACTCTGAAAACTTTGAATGATTTAAATTTGAATGATTCTCGGTGGGAATTTTTGTCACACACACTTTCATATGAGTTACTTTATGCTTTCAGTGAATAGTATGAATTTAAAAGGGTTTGTCTTAGCTGCTGGTTTTGGCTCTCGGCTCATGCCTTTGACAAAATACTGTCCAAAACCGTTACTGAGTTTTATGGGTAGACCGCTTATTTTCTACCTTTTAGATCAATTTGGTGAACATGGGATACAAGAAGTTGGTGTGAATGCACATCACTTATCTCAGCAGATAGATCTTGAGCTCAAAAAACATTATTTAGCAGATAATATTCATCTTCTTGTCGAGGAAGGAAAGATTCTTGGCACAGGAGGAGCGTTCCAAAGCTTTGAGAAGTGGAGAGAAAAATCTGACCTTTTAGTCATGAACGGGGACATTTTTCATACATTTCAGCTTGAAAAAATTATTAAGCAACACTATTCACAAAATACTGCTGCAACTTTAGTTTTAAAAGACGTGCCGCACCCAGGAGAAACCCCTGTTTGGGTTAAAGAAGGAAAAGTTGTTGCTATACAAAAAGACTTTGTTGATGGGGCTCAACCTTGTGGTTTTACATGTATACATCTTATTTCAAATAATAGCTTGTCTCAATTAGTGAAAGATAAGACAGAATGTATTATAGAACACTATAAAAATGAAATAAATCGTCAAAAAGACATTGGTGCTTATATAGAAAAAAATATTTTATGGTATGACATCGGTTCACCTAAAAAATTTTGGCAAGCTCACTATGAAGTTTTAAACAGTTTAGTTGTCAATAATTCTCCAACAAATATTAATATGAAGTCAATTAAAGAGAACAATAGAATCAAGTATTATGATAATCATAACAAAGTCAGTCCACTTTTGATTGCAAAAGATTCTGCTGTTGTGAATGATAAAGCAAGCCTTAAGGGGTTTTCTTTTATTAGTCAAAAAACGCATATTCCCGAAGGAGTTGAAATAGAGTCATCAATAATATTGCCAGGAACAAAGCTTGAAAGAAATGAAAAAATAAAAAATTTGATTGTAACACCACAGACAAGAACTTTAATAATTTAATAGTTTTTTTGAGAATGTGATTTTAACTTTTGTTTTTAATTAGAGTCGATTTTTTTTTTAATCTTTTATATTGGTTTTCTGGTAGGTAAAAAGGAATTTCTATTTTTCTATTTTCATAGGGTTTTACCTTAATCTCATATGTTTGTTTTTTTCTGGCTATTGATCTGTCACTTGATGATGTGTACGACACAATTTTATAGTTCCCTGCAATTAAAGCAAGAGATGATTTGTACTTGAAATTAATATCTTGAGAGTAGCCAAGTATTGATTTTTCATTGCCTTCAACTCGAACAAGATCTGTGACAAGACCTTCCTGAAATTTAGGTGAGGGTGTGATTAAAAGTTCGCTAAGCTTGAGGTGGATTATGTCTTTATCAGGTAGTTTATAAAACAGGCCTTTTGAGCTATAGGTACTTATAAGCGTTTTTTTGTTGTGAAAAAGAATGGGTACATCAGATAAAGTCTGCATGTAAAAAGAGGAGTTTAAATTATCATGAAGAAGAATTTCTTTTTTTCCTAAGCATGTCCAATCATTCTTTTTACAATTGTTAGAAACCATAAGAGATCGGCAATTTATGGTTTTCACTTCATTTGCTTCGGTATTGACCTCAATTTGTTCAAGAGAGTTATGGAGATTAAACTTCATTTTACCAGGTAGTAGAGCAAACCTTTTATTGAAATTGAGTAAATGATTTGAATTCATGTATAGTTGAAAGGGGCTTCCTGTTATATATTCAAAAAGTAAAAAGTTTGTATTTACTGGAGATTTGAATTCCACAAATGAAGTTTCAATATTTTTAATTTCCCCTTTTTTAAGCTTTATAATTTTATGACTTCCGTTGAGTGAAACTTCATATTGGCCAGGAAGAAGAAACTGCCATTTTCCTAACTCTTGAACCTGAGTAAGAGAATGTTTGCTGCTAGCAGTACTCACAAAGTATCGACTTCTATTTTTAGGATAAATATTTGATTTATTATAGACTCGAACTGCAGCAAGTTCAATCTCATGAACGAGAGGCGAAGATGTTTTATTTTCATTGTGAGAGAAATCAAAAGTATAAGGAGTCATATTTACGAGCATTGAAATTTTTCCAGCCAGGGCAAATAATTCAAAACGTTCTTCTATGTGTTGTCTTGATTTTGTTTCGGAGTGTCTCGTACATTGAAGAGTAAAAAGAGCACTTTCACGAGGGACTTTTGGGTGTTTAAAGACAAGTTTTGTGGCATTAATTTCGATTTTTTCACCTTCACCGAGGTCAATCGATTTGTGCGAGCAGTCGGCTAGAACTAAATACTTGCCAGGGTCAAGAGTCATCTCTTGATTAAAGTTTCCAATTTTTTCAGCAAGTAAGTGGTAACTTGGATTTTGTTTAATTTGATAAATCTCATAAGTGCCACTTTGCGGTGCGTAAATTTTAATGATGCCTTTTTTTTTGTTGTTAAAGCAGCCGCATGTAAGGATGGCAGTGCTAAGCACAAGAATTTGTTTCCATCTAAACCGGCTATTTGCTTGAATCATTTGCTTGAAAAAAGCTCTAAGCCTAGGTTCTTCTTGGTACTTCGTTGTTTCTTTTTTTTTCATTATGGGGTAGTCAACAGTCAGATATATTCGAAATTGCTCTTTTATTGTTGCAGTTTTGTTCATATAACAAAGAGTAAGGCTCACCTTGAAAGGAAACAAAACAATTGTCAACTAGTAATCCTTTCTTTATATACAGTTAGCTAAATTGTTGATTTAAGATATAAGAAATATCTTGTATTTTCAGTTTTTGATGAAATGAGAATAGGGAGTTGATATG
Organism: Pseudobdellovibrionaceae bacterium; assembly: GCA_002711925.1. Taxonomy (GTDB): domain Bacteria; phylum Bdellovibrionota_B; class Oligoflexia; order Oligoflexales; family Bog-1112. The sequence goes on from PASJ01000042.1 coordinate 19,785, forward strand.
ACAAAGCCTGATGTCGCTCAAGAAAGAAAAAACCAAATCGTTCGAGCTACAGTTGATTGTATAAGTCGCTACGGCTATCATAATTTTTCTATGCAAGATGTTGCTAAAACGGCAGGTGTTAGTAAAGGGATAATTCACTACTATTTTCTCAACAAAGATGACTTAATGATGTCTGTTTTGGGAAAAGTTGTAAGTGATATTGGAAACGTTATGCATTCTGATATGAGTGCTCTCGATGATCCAATCAAAAAGCTTGAGATATTCATTGAAGTTTGTTTTGATATCGTCAGAAGTACTCGAGAATATTACCAAGTAAATATGGATTTTTGGACACAAATTAATCAGAAAGAAGAAGTGCGGTCAGTAATTGCTAAGCACTATGTTAAGTTCAGAAAAACGTGTACCCAAGTCTTAGAAGAGGGGGTTGAAAAAGGAGTTTTTCAGAATGTGAACCCGACGGAATACAGTTCTTTTATTATTGCTTCCATTGATGGTATGAGTTTGCAGTGGCTTTTTGATGACAGTGCTTTTGACTATGATAAGATTGTTAAACAAGTTACAAGCTGGATAGTGAGTGGAATTCTTACAAAATGATGATGTTTACTGAGGAGTTTTTGTAGTGAACGATTCAAAAATTGATTTTCAACTTTCACAACTTGCTCAAGAAATACAACAGGGAAACCTACCTAAAAATGCAGATCATTCAGATATAATTACAAAGTTTATTGAATATGAGTGTTTGGTGCCACTGCTTACATATCTTAAGTTATTGATTGATAACAAAGATAAAGACTTGAGCTTAAGGTATTACGGTATCTTGATAAAAGTCATTTATGAGAATGTAAATGACGAGACACAAGCAGTGGAAATCTGTCAAAAGATGATTGAGCATTGGAAACTTAGTTTCTATCAAACGAATTTTATTTTAGAATCCAAAGGTGTGATTAGTCTTCTTTCTCCCAACAAAGAAGCCGATTTGTTTGAAAAAATCACTGAAAATTTTGTAAATATTAGTGATCGTATTTTGTCCTTAGAAAGGGTTGCTTGGATTTTTCATAAAAAAATTCATGATGATCATAAACTTTTTAGAGTTTGTAATAAAATCTTAGACATTGACCCATCAAATTTTTATGCACTTTCCTATAAAGTGGAACTTGCCCAACAAGACAGAAGTTGGGATGATATATTAAATTATTATCATGATTATCTTTCGCATAGTGCTACTGGAGATTCAAATAGAAATACTGTGGTTTTAGAACTTGCTCATTTTTATATTTTTGTTGTGGATCAAAGTCAAAAGGCTCTGGATCTTCTCGAAGAGTTTAAAATACCTAGTTTTTTGGATACAAGTCAAATTTCTTATGTTGCTAATCTTAAATTAGGAAATTTTTCCACCTGTCACAAAATTTTAGATCAATATCTTAGTTCTCAAGTAACTATAGAGGATTTGAGTCGTGTTCTTTATAAAAAGGGCGAATTATATTTTAAGGAAAAAAAATATGACTTAGCTCTCGACTCATTAAAAACAGCCTTTGAGAAAAATAAATATCATTTTAATTCTTTAGAACTGATCATCCAAATTAAAATTATTCAAAAAGATTTTTCCTCAGCAAAAAATTGGATTGAGTCACTAAATGGTACCGGAGTAAGTCTTCAAGATCAGGATTACCTCGACAAAATAAAGGAAAGCCTTGGCAAAGCAGAAAGTTATGGATAACAAAATTACTTTTAGTCGTTGTATTCCTACTCTTTTTATTCAGAAAACATATTCATTATTTGATAATCTATATAGTTATAGCAGTGAAAATATATCGATTAAATCTTTAGTAGCTAGTAGTTTAATTAAAAACTTAATTTATGATGATAATATAGATTCGTCTTTCCTGTTTTCAAATGATTATGATATTTTTAAAAAAACAAATTCTTCTTTTATCAAAGAAAATCCGTGCTTTTTTTATTATCTTGATAATCATAAGTATAGATTTTTTTTTGAAATACTTGATATGATAAAATCTCCAACAAGTATCATTTTTTTGATTTATGACATTGAACATAGAACGATCTACAATAACGATGCTATGAAAAAGTTTGAAATAATTAATGAATCATACTCTTGTGAGTTAAATAAGAACTTGGAGAATAAAGAATATATAGCACCTGGGAGTCATGTTGTTTTAAAGCAGTCAAAGAAAAATAATTTTGTTAGCACTAGTGGTCAAAAAAATAAAAAAACTTTTTCGTCAAACCTTTTCTTTTCAAATTTTATTTGTTCAAAAGGTTCTCATATTGGACCAGATTATAATTGTAGAAGAGTCGATATTATAGAATTCTTCTTGGACGAAGAAAAATTTTTAACGATACCTAAGCAAGTATACGATAAAATTTTGTTGTTAATTAACAGATGCACAACCGTTTCTTCTTCGGGTGTTGATATTTCTATTTTTTGTACGTCATTAAATTTTTTTATATGGTTAAAAGAAAATATCTTAAAGCATTCTTTACAAGAAAAACTCGAAAAAATTAATGGATCTTCAATAAATCATCATGTGGATAATAATACACTTCATATTATTTTAGGTAATCTTTTCATTGAAAAAAAAGACATATTTTTTTGTCTCGATTTCTATAATTTCCCAAAAGTTTCGATTATTTGCATAGATAGGAGATGATCTTTTGGACATCATACGACACAAATACAATCAATATTTAATTAAAGTTGGTGTAGAGCCTCTTTTCAGTGAATGCGGATTTGAAAAATTTAAAATTTTTTACAAAAAAATAAAGTATATTTTATCCAAACCAAATTACCAAAAAACCTTGTTTTGCTTTATTCAAGATCATGACTATTCTGACACATCATATTCTTGGCAAAAAGAGTGTGAAGAAAAGTTACTTCGAGTAGAGTTCGAAGAGCGAGTTGAGTTATTTTTTAAGTTTATTAGAGATGTTGTTCTTCCTTCGGATAATTTTTTTTTTATATCTACATGCAACTGTGTGGGCCCATTGTGGGAAATCGCTTTGGCCTGCGAAAAAAAAATTTGGTTTAATCCTAAAGCAACTGTCGGGAGTTTTCTTAGTATAATTAATTATGATTTTGCGCTAGTAGAACAAGATTATAAAGCAACCGCTTTGGAAAAATACTATTTAAAATCCATTTTTCATCAAATTGAAGAACTCGTTAAACTTCCGTCCTTACAAATTGTTCAATTTGATGAAAAATGGATTGAGATAGGGCTTTCTTATGTTTTTTCTAACAAAAAATTTCCTCCTAAGGCATCTTCGATCTTTTATTTAAATAAAAACTTCTCAAGTCTTGATTGTGCTGAGCGTTTTTTTCATGGTTACGACTTAAAACAAACAAAGGATCTTTTGGAAAAGAAATTAATTGATCAAAGCCCTCAAGTTTTTTCTCAAATAGGCAAAATAATAAGTATTGATATAGAATATTTTTTACCCTCTTTTTATTTAATTGAGAAAATTCTGCAAGAAAAGTTTTATGTAGCTTTTTATTGTAGATGTTCAAAAAATTTATCTAAGCAACTAAATTTATTGTCTTCAAATTTTCATGAAAAATTTCCAAATTCCTTAGTTCTTCAACTTTGGGGGCATAGAGTATCTTGGTTTGTAAGTGATGGAAATGTAGCATCTTGTGATATTCGATATGTTGAAAAAAATATTTTTAAAATTCAATTAAAAGAAAAGATTTATCACTGTTATGAAATAAACTTTGATTCTAATCAGTCTTTCACAAAGATGGTTGAAGTTTCTAGTAGTTGTGATGATAAGATTAGAGATATTTCTTTTTTGCACTCAGTGCTTCCATTTTATTTTTTTAACTCTTCTTCTAATCTCCTGGATATATCGCTTATAGATCTTATTTATTGCTTGTTTTATTTTGAGTTACTAAATTTTTCAGCGTCCATAAAAAAAAATATTACTGAAGTGATAGATTCTCTAGAACAATCAGGTTGGAATCTTTCCTTTTTAGATGATAATCAAATTAAGCCTAGAGTAAAAAAAAATCAGTGGTTTTCATCT
>PASJ01000043.1 GCA_002711925.1 Pseudobdellovibrionaceae bacterium
TAAATCAGCTGGAGCATTTTTATTATTGCTATCTCCATAACCAAGTTGACCAAAATCTCCAACTCCAAAACAAGTCACCTGATCATTATCTAAAAGAACACAAGTATGACGCCCCGCTGCAGCAATCATTTTTGCTGATCTTCCTTCTGGAAGAGTAATTGTTTCATCTTATTTAAAACAAGTGAAAATGATTGAGAATCTATTTGGAGTTGCTACCTAACGAAATGGATGCATGAGAACTCCTCGTTTCTAAATTATCGTTACACCAGTGCCAAAAAATCAACCTTGTTTTGAAAAGAAAGAAAGCGTAAATTAATTTAGAAAAAGGACAGAAAGTTTTTGACACAAGGGGGGGGTATGAAAAAAATAAAATGTCTATTAGTTCTCTTTGGCCTATTTTCAAATGTATCTCTAACTGCTAGCTCCTTCTTGTTAAAAAGAGCGCCTAGATATTTGCTGAGGATGCATCAGTGTTTTATTTCAACACTTACCGAACCTAGAGTACCTATAAAAATAACAGATAATGCCTGGAAAAAAATGGAGTACATACTTGACAAGACTGGTAAGAGTAGTTTTGAATTCTCAGCTGAAAGTGGTGGCTGTAACGGATTTAACTACGTTTTAAAAGCACTTGATGAAGAAAGTACTATCCAATACCTAGGTGGGGGCAGCAAAATTGGTATAACTATGATAGAAAAAGGAAGCGTTAAGGTAATTATTGAGCCAACCTCAGAAATGTTTTTATTAGGAACAAATATAGACTATACTTCAGCAGATTATGATAAAGGAATCTTTGAAAGCAAGTTTGTCTTTGTACCAGACAAAAATTTTGCATCTTCTTGTGGTTGTGGTATATCGTTTTCTCCAAAATAAAGAAAATCAGATATCGGAGAAGAAATTGGGTTTGTGTGGTCTCTTAAATAAAATTACTTAATTTCTAGACCTTTATTGTTATTTTTAGCATAAGAATTATATTTTATAGATGTTAGACCCTAGCACGCTCGTTTTTAAAAGAAGGATGAATCTAAAAAGAATGAATAATTTTAAATTAGCATATTTTTGATTGATTGGACTTTCTTAAGATCGTTTTTTTCAATAAGAAGAATTACTAAGTCAATTATTTCTACAAATAGTTCTCTTTCAGAAGAGCTAATTAGGTTAGACTTTGCAAGAAACTCAATAAATTTCTTTCTTTTTGATGCTTTTAGGCTCTTAAAAGCTTTAACGATTAGTTCATCTTTATCATTGCTATCTTTTAATGTTATTTTTGGGCCACCTTCCAAAAGGCTGATGAAGTCTGAAATTGATAATTTTTCTAAACTAGCAAGTGCTTTTAGGAAGTCTAATGATGTGATGAATCTTCCATGAGGTTCGTCAGCTCTTGTTAGGGCCGCAAACTTTGCTTCACTATAACCTATCTTTTGTGCCACTTCTTTTAATAATAGACCTTTTTTACCCGCGTAGTCTCTTAGATAGTGTGATAACCGCCGTTGAAATTTTTTTTGGTCTGTGATTGTTATTGTATTTTTATGAACGAGTGGCATTAAGTTCTCTAATAATATTCATTACTAAACACAAGATAATTTACGATACAGATCTTAATATCCGATAAAATCTACTTAAAGTCTACTTTTTTTTTATTGACTTGCCCATGATGGTATGGTCAATCTACCACTATGGTCAAGTTTCGTGCAATAACAGTATTTATACAACAAATCGTTATTATTGTGTAATTTGATTTTTTTACCCTCAGACTTGCCCATGATGGTAAAGTCTAGCGAAGGAGGCCTTCAATGAAGAGAATGTGGTCATCAATCATGGTTGTTTTAGTATCAGTGTTTTCTACTGGAGCAAGTAGCAAGAAAACACATAATACAGCTGAAGATTTTTCTGGCTTTCCAAAGAGTTTAAAGGAGGTTCCAAAAGATTGGAAAGAGCTTTTAGACCCAACAACAGACAAGTTTTGGGAGGATATTAATGGACATTTGCCGGAACCAGGCGCTCTAAAGTTCTTTAAAAGTCCAACGGAAGAGAATGCAAAGCTTTATTTAATCCGAATGAATATCAAGCGCAATAAAGCCAAAACTTTCCAAAAGATGATTGCAAAAGCAAATTTAGAGCTCATTAGAGAAGGTTTGATTGCAGATGACTATGGATGGGTTGAAAGCGATTCAGAAAAATCATCTTTACATGATTTAAAACGTGCTCTTAAGGAGTTTACAGTTTTCTTCTTCTTTAATCCTCAGTGTCCTCACTGTGAAGATCAGGCCAAGATTTTAAAAGGTCTTGATAATGTTTTTCCTCAGCAAATTGGTGGTGGTGAACAAAAGCATCACTTTGAAGGCTTACCTAAGACCGAAGCTGCAAAAAAAGAAGATATAGAAAAGTTCACGAAAGGTCAGGTTCCGACACTCCTTTTTGTTCATACTCCATCAAGCAAATTAACAACTGTATCTGGTGTTTTAAAAGCAAAGGAGATTATCGAAATAGCTGAGAAATTGCCAAAAAAAGGAGGGAATAAGTAATGACATGGAATGTCGATTTTAGGGATCTCAAGGCTGAAGCTATTTACTTAGAGCCTCTAGCAAATACCTTTGAGTGGGTTTTGATTGGAATGTCAGGTCTGCTTTCACTTGCACTGTTCGTAGCAGCAGCAAATGCATCCAAAAATGGGGATGGAATTTTAGCTCTTTTCTGCTCTATAGGTGCTGTGGTTGTAGCTGTTGGTCCATATGTAGCAAAAACGTTTATCGCTTAAAAATAGGAGTCGAATATGAAAAACAAAGTTCAAAAAATTAGTCTGTTTGTTAGTTCACTTTATACTGGCCTTGCTTTTGGTGCTGATGGTGTAGAAGGCTTTAAGATCGATGCTCCAGGAGAAATCATAGATCACAATAACTATATTGCTCACGGCATGTCTACGGCAGAGTACCTGATTAAAGGAGGGGCTGGCTTGTTTTCTTTGGTGTGTTTTATTCAAGCAGCTTCATTTGCGCGTCAGGGACGATATGCGAATTGTGTAGGGTCTATGGTCGGTGGCGTGATCTCAGCCTGTGCCGTTTTCTTAACGGGTAAGTTTTCACAGTAGGGAGCTTAAAATGATTGATTACGGACAAAGTGAAAAGCATATTTTTTCCATTCAAGATGTCGATATAGAGCCTGATTTGGCAGGTATTCCTCTTAAAAATTTGCCCTTAGTATTTGGGGTCAGTTTTTTCCCGATTTATTTTAATTCTCTTTCTCTTTGTATGTTTAATTTCGTTCTAAGTGGAGCTTTCTTCGTATATTGCGGGAAAAAAGAGAAAAGAGGAGAACCACCCATTGTGAATCCATTTCTCATTAAAGTTTTGGAGCTAATTCCATGTAAGGAGACAATTGCTCCCAATTTATCAATTATTCAATCTTCAAACAAAATATATAGAGGTGAATTATGAGTCAAACTAAGTATTTGGAGTCTTTAACAGAGCTCTATCAAAGAGGGAATTTTTGGAGAGTTGGGACAATTATTCTTGCTGTTGTCTGTTTGTCACAAACAGCAGCTATTATGGTTTTGTCTAATAAGCTGTCTGATGCACGAGATGACAAAGAATATATATTAGCACCTGGTATATCTGCTCTGCAAACGACAAGGCCAGGGATTTTACCTAATACTTATGTCGAAGAAAGTTTTAAATATGTAGTTGAAAAGATAAATGCTTTTACTTGGAAGTCTATTGAGGAGCAATTCGAATCTCTTTATAGAGATTGGTATTCTCATAATCTACAGCAAAGAACAGAGGCAAATCTTTCAAATACCAATTACTTTGAAACTGTTAAATCTAGAAACCTTGTGTCTACGTTTCGCTATCTACCAAAAGAAAGCCAGTTTCATTGGTGTGGAAAAGTTCAATTGCGAAAAAGCTCTAAAGGGGTAGCTTGTGGCATTGTAAGTGGAGTTCAAGACTTATATAGCAAAAATGTGCCAATCAGTTCCAAAAAGGTTCATTTCTTACTCTTTGCTACTAACAAAGCACCTACACAAGAAAATCCTTTTGCAATTAAGATTGAACGACTTAAGCGTGCTGACAAGACGACTTTAGAAAAAGAGTTAAGAACAGCTATTGAAAAAGGGGTTATTTCAAGCGAAGAGGGAGAAAACCATGAGAATAGCTAAATTTTTGGGATTTCTTTTTCTACCACTAAGCTTAAACGCTCAGATGAAAGTCGTTATTGGCCCAGAATCACCTCATTTAGATGTAAGCTCTGTAGCTGATACAATTTTATCGTTTCCTAAAAGACCGATAAGTTCTAGTTGTCAGCCTGGCGATGTCTCTTTTAAAACGTTGAAAGAAGAGGGAGTTTCTTTAATAGAAAAGCGTTTGCTTGAAGAAAAAGGTATTGATACACCATCAGCTTCAGACACACGCCTTAGTCTGTTCTTAAAAATGACTCCTTTAAAAAAATCCGGATCATGTTCATGTGTTTTCTCTCTTGAAGATGGAAGTCAAGTTCCCGTTGAGTTTCATTTGAAAAAGAATGTTGCAAGACCTCTTCTAGAGTTTGTTTACCCTCCAAAGTCAGATCAAAAAATTTCTTCAAAAGATAAGGCTTTAGAGGCTACTAGGGCAATGGTTTCAATCCAAAATATGGAGAAAATCCCCATGGGATACGCTGTGTTAAAAAATGCAAAAAATAAAACATATAAAACGGAGAAAGGCCGATACAAGGTGTCTTTTTTAGCGAGGAATGATTCGTTAACGATTGCTAAAGTTGAGCTTAAGCTTGAAGAAGTGACAGATTATGAAGTTCTTTCATTATTAAAAAATCCAAAAAACTTCGTAAAAACCTCTTTGGTTTTACCGCAAAAAACTTTCAAAGTCGGTGATAAAGCTCGTTTGTACTTAACATTTGATGGGAGCTTGTCACTTGATGAAGTCCTTGAGGTACTACCATGAAGAAACATATTTATGCATTTATTTTTCTTTTTTCAAATACGAGTTTTGCGACTGAATCCAGCTTAAACTCTTTGAATGGGGATCAAGTTAAAGCTCAAATTGAAGGAAAAGATGGTCAGCTTCTAACTGGGGATAATAGTGTAGAACCCATTGATACAAATCATATTGATGCTCTTGTTTCAGAAGCAGAAGCAAGGTTTGCTGAAGAAAAAAGGATTCAAGAAGAAGAAGAAAATAAAAGAAAAATCGAAGAAAGAAAAAGGAGATTAGAATTAGCAGAAAAAATAAAAAAAATGCAGGAAGTTCCTGTTGTGGCTGCGAAAATAGTTAAAAAGAAGGTTAAAAAACCAGTAAAAAAATCAATTCGATATAAAAGCACAAAGTCGAATAATCCTACAGTAACGGTCTTTAGCTCTAATCTCACAAAAGTAGAAGATGATTACGAAAAGGTTGTTATTTTGCCAAGTGGTAGTCACGCTCTTGCCACTGTTCTTTATGGTGAGGATGTGGCACCAGGAGAGAACAATCGAGAGATTCTTTTAGACGTCAAAACAAGGTTCTTAGGACCAAATAAGTCATTTGTTAGTCTTGAAAACTGTAGGGCGTTTGCTGAGATCCAACCTAACTTTGCGTCAGAAAAAATCAGAGCCTCTATTCAAGATCTTACTTGTAGATGCCCAAAGTCTGGAGCAGTCTTTACAGTTAAAAGCCCTGGGGTTCTAGTATCTCAAAAAACAAACTATGCAGGTGTCAATTCTGATCTAATCATGGGTTCTGTTGCAAAAAAGGCATTGCTGGATTTTTCTCAACAGCTTCTTTCTGGCATGGGTAAAGCATTCCAATTTGTAAATTCCCAAACTAATGTTCAGCAAAATGAGAGAACTAGTGAAAAAACAACAAATTTCTCAGGTTCAAAAACAGAGTATCTGAAAGGTCGAATACTTGAAGCGCAAGGGGATTTCTTAAAAACAATGAATAGCTTTTATGCACAAGCTGCCCCTCGTTTAGCTATCCCACCAGGAGAGAAGATCATTATGGTGCTTCGTAAAAACATTGAGATCCCTTTAATCTTTTTCAAAGAAAGTGAGGTCAAGAAATGAAATATTTATGTTCTTTATTTCTTTTGCTATGCCTATCAAATTGTCAATTAACAGCTCCCAAAGGAGAGCTTGTTTTAAATGACATGATTGTTTCTGATTCAAAAAATAAATCCTCTCTGCAAATTAGAGGAAAATCTCAATTTGTAAAATTGAGAGTTCATCCTCAAATCAATGGTGGAGACGTTCATGGTGGATACTGGGTACTACTTCAAATTGACAATGAAAAAATAGATTATGACAGTCTGTTCCAACAAGTCAAAGGTGAAGGGAGAAGCTCTCATATTCTAGATGATAAAAAACAAGAGGAGTATCACTTACTTCTCAAAAAACTGTAGAGAATATCATGCTAAATTTAATATCCAAAAAAAGTGATCGTAATCAAATTAGGGTAGACCAATCTTTTGCAGATAAGCATGTTGATCTTAGGGTGAGTCTTTCAGATGATATCTTTTTACTCGCTAATTCGGATTTACTTGCTGTTCTTTCTTTTGATTTTTCATCCATATCTGATGAGTGTCTTACTAATGATGATTTGAATAGTGAATACGTTAAATTTACGAGACTTTTGAGGCTTTTGAGAGGCATTCCCGAGTATGAAGATGGATCAAATGTCATCATTCAAGTCTGTATGTGGCAAGAAAAAGTCAAGAGAAATCATCTGTCAAAGCAAACAAATTACTGTGGTGAAATCCTTTCAAATGAAGATGATTTTTTATTAAAACGAGGACTTTTAGATAAGCAGTTTTTGATATCAATTCGCATGTCTCCTTTAAAAGAGAGTTTTTTAGGAAGTCTTAAGAAGCTAATTAATAAAAATAAAACAGTAAGTTACGTCGAAAAACTTAATAAACAAAAAGATCTCTTTAGAAAAACAATTGAATCAAAATTAGTAGAGTCAAAGATTAAGGCGAAGTTTTTGTCCTCCTCAGAACTGATTTCGACTTACAACAAGATCTTGTCAGGGGGGGGGAATAAGGCTTCTTTAGATGGAAAAGCATTTTTTTCTCTTCATGAATCAGTGTTTACTAAACAAATTCAAGCTTTTGATGACAAGCTAGAGACTGAAGATCAAAAGATTCAAGTGTTTGTATTAAAAGAACTTCCGAATTTGTTTGCCTATGGAAGGTTTAGGCTCTTTCTACAAAATATCCCTTTCGAGAAGTTCTACGTCACAACAACTCTTAGCCACGGTTCTAGTGAGCCAACAAGTGATTTGACCTTGAAAAAGGTCTATTGGGCAAATGCACCAGCTTATCAAAAAAACCTAGAAGAGATCATTTTCTTTGAAAAAGAGATATCAAGGCAAAATCCAATGCTTTTTTTCTCTTTGAAAATTATTTGTTATAGCCCCACAGAGGATCAAATATCAAAGTTGTTTGCTGTTTCTTCTGATATTTTAGGGATCCCTATTTATCCAGAAAAGGATATAGCAACTCATTTGATAGCAACAGCTTTACCTGGAAATTGTGCAAAGGATGCTCATGCAATTCCTGGTAGGGTTAGACGTACCAGTTTGAATATTGCAGCTAGTTTCCTTCCTCTTTTTAAAGAAAAACCTGAAGTTTCTTTTACACCAACGCGTCTTTGGTCAAGTCGAACTTTGGATCCGATCGCATTTGATTTTTTTCCAAAAGGAAATTCTCATACTCTAATTTTAGGCACATCTGGGGCAGGTAAGTCTGTTTTGATGGGAGAAATTTTGATCGAGTTTTTTGCTAGATACCAAAGTGGCTATGTTCGAATCGTTGATCGCAAAACAAGTTATGGCAAGCTTTCAGACCTCGTTGGAGGAAAAGTCATATCATTTAGTGAAGAGACCTTAAAAAAAGAGCCTTTTAGTCCCTTTTATAGTGACGATTATGAAGAAGATAGTATTTCTAATATTCTATCTTTCATTTTATTCGTCTTACAAATTAAAAATCCAAAGGAAAATATATCTTCAATATTTGTTGAAGTTTTAAATGATGCCCTTAAAAGGGCAGCTATCGATTTTAAAAAGAATAAAGAAATCGATCCAAGTTCCTCTCCTGAACATTTTGTTTGGTCTGATATTCAACGACAAATACCTGTTTCAGCATCGGTTCTTTGCGATTCAACAAGCTCAGAAGTTTGCGATAAGATAGGGCTTTGGACCAGTTCATTCGAGGAGTCAGGATCTCTTGGTTTTATCTTTTCAAGTTATCAAAAGCAAAAGAAAGACGCTAAGGATCAACTTCTTATCTTTGACTTAGACGGAATTACAGATCCTATTATTCAAAAAATCGCTAGCTTCTTGTCTTTTTTGACTATTCAAAAGAATTTTAAACGTCTTCCTAGAGAATCTAAGAAATTACTCATTTTTGAAGAACTAGGTGTGTTCTTGGCTGGGGATTCCCCTGAAACTCAAGCTATGGGTGAAAGGTTCGTTCGAGATGTGATCAAAACGGCTAGAAAGCAAGGAATTCAGGCATTTGGGCTTAGTAACGAAGTGGAAGACTTCTTAACTCCTGGTGGCAAAACATTTTGGTCAGTTGGAACTTGTAAAATCTTTTTACCTCAAGGAAATGGTGCGCCTTCTCTACTTAAAAAGCATTATCCTCAGTACTTTGATGAAGCAGACACACAAATTTTAGAGGATTTGCAGTTAGTGAAAGGGTCTCACTCTGAAGCTTTAATCAAAAAGCAAAATTATACAGCATCCATTCAGATACCCCTGTCCCCAATTATGAACGCAATTGTTACAACGACACCTGAAGAAGAAGCTTGTTATGCAAAATTTAAAAAAGATGGGCTTTCGACAGAGCAATCTTTAGAGAAGATGGCTTGTGAGCACCCATATGGAAAGGATCTTTAGATGATGCACATAAAAATAATTTTTTTATTATGTTTTTCAAGTGAGCTATTGTTTGCTAAGACGATTGAGACTTATGGTAATAAGTACCGAGTAAGGCCTTTTTCTTCGATAGCACCAAGACCACCCGCAACTTTTGAGTCAGTCAACTTACTTCCTGACCTGTCCTTTGGGCTTCGATCTCGTTCAATTTGTGGAATTACTGACATTTCTACGCTGACTTTGGATTTCCCGCGCGAATTGTTGAGTGGGAAATATTGGAAGCAACTTGGCAAAGAATTAGAGAAGAAAGCTGTGCAGCAGTTAACTGCAATAAGTGGCGCACTCCCAATGATCTTATTACAAAATATCTCGCCAAGTTTGTTCAATGCTCTTAATAAATCGTTCCTAGAAGCCTCCTCAGGGCTCTCGCTCCACCTAGACACATGTAAAACTCTGGAGGGACTTTCGGACGTTACTAAGTCCCAATTTGAGAGTTTACGAGGTTGTATGGAGACGGAGTCTGAAAATGACCCTAAAGCTAACTCTCTACTTATCAGAGAAAAATGTGCGATTGGTGGCAGTACAACAGCCAGCCCAAGAGAAAAATTTGATTACCAAGCAGGCAAGAACAAAGGCTATGACCATAAGAGTTTGTTAGATATCAGTTGCAGTAAGATGCAGTCATCTCAAGCAACACAGTATAAGAATCTTGATTTTTCTCGATATAAAGCCTCTTGCAGCCTTAAAGCTGAATTTTTTCCAGGTTTATCAATCGTTGGAGGAGCTAAAGTTTCAACAGGTTGTTTCAGTAGTAGCTCAGAAAGGCAATACTCTGAGCAAATTATCGATATAAGAGGTTACTTGCTGGGCTTACTCGATTTGACATGGGAACTAAAGTTTGGAAAAGGAAGGTACAAATCTCAAGGACCGTTACCTATTCACAAAATACTCACTCATCCAAGTTTTTTAGCAAAGTTAGGCCAAGATAAATTAGGAAAGGTAAAAGGCTACTGCTATCCAGGAGAGACTTCTTGTCGGGCAGATTCAAGAGGCCTTCCCCCGATCTATTTGAAATCTAAAATGGGCGAAGTGCCTCCTGTTCTGTTGCTTAATCCTGGGATCTTGGTCAAAATAGTTGAAACGACACCTAATAATAAGCCTTCATTAGTTTATAATAATCAGCTTTCCTCTCTATCTGGTGTTTTAGATAAGCTTTTTGCTGAAATAGCCTATATTACCCTGAGTCCCATACTTAAAGATCGCTTATTTGAGATTCGAAGTGCCTGTAAAAGTGCTCAGATGAACTCTCAAGCAGCGCAGTCAGATTGCGCATTGACTATATCGAATCTCGAAAAAGAGATTGCTGCTTTAGAAATGAACCATGAAAACCAAAAAAAGGCATCACAAGTGCAGCGCGATCTGCTTCAGGATCTGTCTAGAATGCAACCCCAAGTTGAATTTGACAGTCAGTCTAATGGATCAAGCCCTGTGCCGTTGAGTGATCCAAAGGAATTTTAATGAAAGTAATTCATGAAACATGGATGACCCAATTTATTGATGGATATGGTCTTCAAGCTATGAAGGCCATGCATCAAAACTTAATGGAGTCTTCTTTTGTTAAATTGATTATTCTAATTTCTATAACAACTGCCTTTATATCCCTTGGAATTTCCATATCTAGAAGGCAAGTCTCAGAAAGAGCCATAAAGTATTTCTTATGTTTTCTAATGATTTGTCCTTATAAAAGCCTTCCAATCGGTTATGTAATAACAGAAACCTTTTGCAAAGCATTCTCATATTCGTTTCAAAAAGGCGTTGATAAGATTGCTATCAATCATGAAAAAGATAGCCTTCCTCCTGGCTATGTCATGGAAAGCTTTGTTAAAGCTGCAACAACTAAGTTTGAAGATCAAGAATCACGATACCAACTCATGCAGTTTTCGAGCTATTGTTTGCCACAAGCTAGAAATAAAGAAGGAGGAAAAGCCTCTTTCAAAGATATTTTTAAATTTAAACCAACTTACTCTGGGGACCAGGTTGTTACTATTACAGATCTTGGATTTGATAATAAGTCGCTTGAAAATATTGACTTTAAAAGCACAAATTGTTCGGCACTTCTAGCTGATACAAGAACGCAGATGTTAAATAGCTTACCAATATCGAGTTTAAGTATTAATCGAGAGTTTACAGATACAGATTCTCAATCTTTAGAGGAAAAAAACAAGAAAAAACGCACTAAATTTCATGCTTTAATCAAAAATTATCAAGCTGCGAATGCGGCTTCATATGAAGCTTCTAACATTTTAAAGAATTCTGGTACGTGGTCTTCTCGCTATATGAATGAAGATGTTTCTTTACGCAAGATGCGAGAAGCTATGGATTCTAGTGTTGGCGATTTAAGCTATTGGTTTAGTTCAACATGGGATGCGATAGCAAATATTGGGTCAGGAGAGAAACGCTCTGCTAGTCTTGGTGCTGCTATACGTGATCTTAGAGAACGTATTGAGATGGTGCCATATCAAATAGCCGATATGAAGCTGCTACTTAAAATTCTTTGTCCTATAGCTCTTTTAAGTTTGTTTTTGACACAACGACTTTTTTTCATATGGTTTGGAGCAATGTTAGCATCTTATATGCTTGTGCCGATTCTAAATGGTTTAAGGTCTATACATAACTCAATCATCCTCTCTAAGCTTGGTCTAAATGAATTGATCACAAACACTCGGAGTATTGATTCAGACAATACGTTTCTTGATCTTGCAAATAAAGTGGATGTTAATTTAGCAAATGACTTGCTCCTAGAATTTACGCCTACTGCCTTTTCCATGGTGGCCACGGAGTTAGCCATTATAAATATTATCTGTGGGTCTATGCTTTTTGCCGGATGGCTAGCAGGGGGCGCCTCGTCACCATGGGTCTCTAGTATGGCTCAAGGTATTCAATCAAGGCTGGTTAATTCTGGGGTGGGTTATGCAACAGCAAAAACAGGTGAGAAAGCTTTGAATGTAGCAAGTAAAGGTATTGCTCCTGCTGTGTCCTTAGGAATGGATGCGGTCAGAAAAGTGAGATCTACGTTTGATGACCAAGTGAGTGTTGGTAACAACGGTTTAGGTCATACGAAACTCCCTAAAAGTGGAGGCAATAATGAAAAAATTGTTTAATTTAATGTTGGTTTGCTTTTTTTGTTGCGACCTTCAGGCGAAGAGCTTTGAAGATATTATTGGTTTTCAAGATATAAAGGATCTCGGCAATCTCATGTCTAACACAGCATTAAGCTGTGGAATTGGTTCTTTTAAACCAGGGGATATGAGTTTAGCGAAAAAAGAGCTAGCAAAGATAGGGACGGAAGTCTCTTCAATCTTAGTAGAAAAAGGACTTTCTTTAGCTTTTAAGAAAGACTTTCCAAACGCGTGTCATCTTCTTTCTCAAAGTATGATTGATGGTTTAAAGACAACTACAAAGAAAGAAAACCCTTGTACGAACTATCTTTTGGGTACCAATATTTGCTTAACAAGGGAATATAGAGAATATCCAGTCTATAGCTATCATTTTCCTCTTATGTTTATCGAGGTCAGTGACAAGGGAAACGATAGCCTAGATGCTTTTGCAAAAGGTAATTTATTCCATCAAATTAACCGAAAACTAGCTTACAAAATGCAAAGTTTCTTGGATCCTATTTCTCCCACAGTTCTTGCTGCGAAAACGATTGCAGCGTCAAAGATACTAGGTAGTGTTTCTAAAAAAGCTCTTGGTCTTGATGCGTCTCTTGATGTCTCTTCAGATGAACTAGCAAATGCATTAAAACTCACAATGTACCACCCCTTAGAGTCTTTAAGAGTCAGGGCAAGCAATGCTGATGGAGTGCAGCAGCTTTCTTCATTTGATGTAAGAATATGGCCAGTTGGCCTTACGTCTTTAGCAAAGCTTACTGTTTGTGGCTCAAAGGATATTGATGACTTAAAGCTTACAATTCCAGGTCTTCCCAATACAGCAATGTTAGCAGCATCAGAGGATGCTGTTTCTTTTTGGGATCATGGAACTCTTGATTATTTGAATCCTAAGACAGCAAAATCAATTTCTGAAGGATTAAACCCAAAAACTTGTATAGGGTCTTCTTTAGCAGATATAGCAGCAGATAAGCTTGCTTCTAAAGCAAAAGGCTCATCTTTGGGGGATAATAGCCAAAAAATAAAAGAGCTAGAGAAGTTTCCCAGTTCTCTAAGATCTCTTTTTAATTTTAGCCTGCCTATCGTCGGAACGACAGAAGCAGTAGCTAATCAGTTAGCAGCTATTAAAGATCAAAATCTAGGACAAACCTGTTCCATATGGGGTAACGTTTACCCAAGAACAAGCAATCAAAATAGTAGCAATGCTTACTCTTACCCGTTAGCAGGTCAGCGTTTTTTATCACTATCGCAAGATCTCTTTGGGGTTGCACGACCTAAAAAACCCAGATGGCAGCCTGTATACCCTTGGGAAGAGGGACCAGGTGATTTACCAAAAGAAATGACTGCAATCGTTGATGCTCTGGGAAAAATTGGGATTAAGGATATCCTTCCTGATTACTTAAAAGTTGGGTCAAAAGGGCGTTCTCACCAACTTTATTTTCCAGTTGATCCAAGATTAATGGACAAGGTTTCTTTAAAAGATACTGCTGATGCTTCAAAAAGGATGGCTTTAGAGCTGGCTTACGTTGGCTCACTAGCTGCTTCTCAAGCTATGATGACCCCAAGTCCTAAGGCAACAGCAATTATCCATAAGAACAAGAAGATTATTCAAAAGTCAGTAAAAGCTAGTGCTTTAAATGGCAAAGAGCCCATTTTTCAAGAAAGACTCTGGTGTAATGTGCATCGAGAAAAGGGTGGTTTTGTTGTTTCTGGTAATAAGAACTTCAATGTTAATGGCAAAAGTTTAGGGTTTAAACAAGTTGATAATGAGAAGCAATGTTTTTCAGGAATACGAGGCAGTTGCATGTCGCGGGCATGGTTTTCCAGGAATTGCATCAGACCTGAGACCATTGATTACACGCTAGTTAAAGAGAAATATGTTTCTGGATATAAGAAAAAACCGAATCCAAAAAACTTTCGTATAGAAGGATTTAAATGTTCAAATGCGGTGAAGACAGATACAGAAAGACACCAACTAGTCCCTTGGGCCTCTAGCAGGCGCTACAATACAGGACGATATGTTCTTTCTAGCTGTTCTCAAAAAATTACAGAATTAGGAAGGGAAAATACAGAAGAAAAAGTTGAACTACATGATTATCAAGTAGCAGAAAAGAATTTCGACAACGAGAAATTTTCCCAAATTGTTCATAATGCAAAAAAGTCAGGTGCTTTGGTTGGAGTTGAGCTAACAAGACTTGTCACAGATAAGATTACAGGACAAAACTCCATTCCTGGCAAGAAACGAGTATATGCCTTATGGGGAGAATTCACTTGTAAAGCACAGATAAATGGTCGTGAGTTATATCAGTCAAATCTAAACGGCTGGGGCATAAAATATTGGAACTCTTGTTCTGGAGCTTTGAAGTTTGAAGTAAGAAAGTATTTGCACCAGAAGCTTCTTCGTAGAGTTTGTGACAGTGTTTTTCAAGATCCAGTTGGCGAACCATTTAAAAAGGAGTAATGATGCTGCAAGTTGCTCAGGCTATTAACCCTGATTCTTTATTGGAAAAAAATGACTTTTTATCTCGTTTTTGGAAAGATGTCTTTTTAAAAGCAGAAGAAAAAAACGCAAGTGATATTCATGCTGAATCTCTTGTTAATCAAGGTTTCTGTGTGAGGTTTCGAGTTGATGGAATCCTTCAGACCATTTATCCAACTGATAGTTCAAAAAAGATATTTGAAGCAACAGATTTTATCGACAAATTAAAGCAGATTGCGAATCTTTCACTTTTAGAAAAAAAGAGAATGCTCGATTCAAGATTTTCTTTGAGTTTGACTGAATCCAGTTATAGGGCCTGTTTAACACCAGGTTTAGAGGGTCAAAACATTGTTTTAAGGGTGATTAGACAGGCTAACACTCCCAGTTTGTCAGATCTTAATTTACCAGAGGAAACCTTAAAGGATATCAGGTCGAGTGCCTTGAAGGCGAAGGGCCTGTTTTTGATTACAGGGCCGACAGGTAGCGGAAAATCAACGACATTATCGAGTATTATTAACGATTGTGTAGATGCTAAAACCGAAAAAGTTATATCAATAGAAGACCCAGTTGAAAGGACTTTGGACTATGTTCAACATGAGCCTGTAAGCAAAGATTTTCCATTTAACGATGCAATTAGATCGGCTTTAAGACAAGATCCCGATGTGATTCTTGTGGGGGAGATTAGAGATGAGGAATCTTGTGGATTAGCTCTAAAAGCCGCTTCAACTGGTCATCTTGTATTTTCAACACTTCATACCAACTCCGCCATTGGTACGATATCTCGGCTTTTGATGTTAGCTGAACCGTATCAGTTTGCAGAATCCGTTCTTTTCATTGGGGCGCAGCGCTTATTTCCGAAATTATGCACTCATTGTCGATTAAAAAAAGACGATCTTTACTACCGAGAAAAAAAAGGATGTGAGCATTGTAGCTTTGGAATTAAAGGAAGACAGGCGGTCTTAGAGTATTTATGTGATTTAGATCCAGAAGATATCTACTTATTTCAAAAGAATAGTAAGGCCCTGGAAGAGAAGGTTAAAAATAAGATACTTGATCAAATATTTGCCCTTTCAGAACAAGGAATTTTATGTTCGTCATTAAGGGAGAACTATGTATGAAAATATCTAACTATATTAGAGGGCAAGAGGTTTTTTTTAGTCGAATCGTGTTGTTATTTATCAATATAAAAAGGCTTTTGTTTTTTTCTTTATTAGTGTCTTTAATTAGTTATTTGTTTTTGTTTTTTATTTATATGCCAGAAAGCTTTTTCTCATCCCAAAAGGATATTTTAAACCTTATTAATAGAATTTCATTTAAAGAAATAGACAGTTTAAGGCAAATAACGTCAGCTATTTTTAATCTTTCACTAGAGAATATAGGTCTTTATTCAAATCAATTTAAATCTCTTTTTATATACTCTTTAATCATTTTTTCTGCATTTTTAGTGATGTCGTCCATGATATTCTCATGGAGAGGTAAATCCTTAACTAAAAAGAATATCAAAAGAGGAGCAAAGCTAATCAAGTCAAGGGTTTTTAAATCTGAAGTTTTAAAGATATTAAAGCAAAAGAAGATTCCATCTGAAGATTTTTCAGGTGGTTTAAGTTTTTCTGAGGACAAAAATATCAAGATTCCGAGCAGTTTTTTGACTCGGCATACTTCTATAATAGGGCAGACTGGTACAGGGAAATCTACAGTAGTCAGGCACTTCATCGATTACATAAGAAAAAATAATCAAAAGGCGATTGTAGTAGATATTAATGGTGAGCTTTCAGCTCTTTTTAAAGAAAAAGAGGATAAGGTTCTATCATTATTTGATGATCGTTCTAGTAGTTGGGACTTTTCTTGTGAAACAGACATCTCAAGCTCAGCGTTTGCAAGCTTTTTGTGTCCTGAACAAGGTCAAGCTAATGCTTTTTGGTGGAAAGGGGCAAGAAGTTTAGTCGAGTCCTTACTAGATAAGGAAAAGGATCCCCAAAAGCTCTATGACTTAATCCAAGATAAGGAGCGGATTAAAGAATGTCTAAGTGGCTATTCAAGAGCAATTATCGGGGAGAATTCAGATAGCCAAGCGGAGGGGCTTATTGCTA
>PASJ01000044.1 GCA_002711925.1 Pseudobdellovibrionaceae bacterium
AGTTTGGGGTGCGACGCACTCCGTATCAAAAGATTAGCCTAAAATCTTTGGGTTATTTAGATCATTTGGATCAGTATCTGTTTCTTCTTCGTCTTTGTCACTGCCGGTATCATCATAGCTATCATAGCTATCATAGCTATCATAGCTATCATAATTATCATAGTTATCATCGCTATCATAAGTATAATCAATATCTTCACTTCCTGGTGAGCCAGGAAAGGTCCATTGCGGAGTTTCTTCTGATGTACAGCTGTCTTGGCTTAGGGAAAAACCTTCATCTTGATCAATAAAAAGTTGGTTTTCGATTTTAAAATTAAAGGATGAACTGATCAGATCAAGAAGACTTTCACCTACACAAAAGCTTGAAACCGTATTATCGAAATCAATAAGTTGACTTATAGTTGTGCTTTCATAGATCTTGTCGATCTCAGATTTTTTTTGACTTGAAAGATCAGCCATGGTGTTTTTGTAATCGACCAAGTCAGGCTTAAGATCATACATGGCTTGATAGCAAGATTCTTCTGCATCTTTTATATTATTTCTTAAAGTGTATACAGCCTCATTATAGAGACAATCTTGACTTGATGGGTCTTCTTGACATAAAGAATTATCTTTGAAACTAAAGGCTTGATGTGTCGCTTTCGAGCAAGATAGAAAATCATTATTTGTAACACCTGTTTGAAGTTCGGGAAGGATCTCTTCGTCTTCAGTAAACTTAATTTGATTTAAGTCCTTGTTAACTCGCCTTTCCTCGTTGATGCATGATTTAACACTTAAGTTATAAGAATCTGTGTCTTTAACTTCCATCTCTATGAAAGGTACTTGAGCTCTGATCCATGAAGAGTTTTCTTTTGTGCACCACGTTCGCTTTGTCTTGTCATTTTCATCATAGCAAAGACATTTGTCTTTCAAAGAGCATAACTGGTAGAGGTAGTAACTGGGATAAGATACGGGTCGTTCGTAACTATCACCAATTTTTACAGCAGGAAGATCAATATTGTTTATCGTAGCACTTGGAAATCCAAATGAATTTGGATCGTTTGTGATTGTTATTTGGGGAGTGGGAATTGCTGGAGCGTAGCGAAAATCTACAAGGTTTTCAGATGTGAGATTCAATACATCTTCACAATCTTGTATCATACTTGACATACTTTCAGTGTTTTCTCCTTTTGATCTTACCTGAGGATTTTGAGCTTCTTGAACACAGGAAAAAAGGAGAGAAAAAAAAATGATTAGATATATTTTTTTTAAGTACATTTACTTTCCCCAAAGTTATTAGTTACTTGTTTTCATTAAAAGTATCGGAAAAAGACTCTTGTACTTAAGTGAAAAATTATGGTGAGTTTCTAAAAGTCACTTTTTTTAATAAAAGTAACACATAATTGACATGGTAAATGAACTGAGGAGTCCTGCGTAAAATCTGTCTTCCTTTATTAAATTTTTGATATTCATTCTTATTTTTTCATTTTTTAGGTGAATGATAAAAAATAAAAGGGTGTAAGGAAAAACAAATAATGCTGCTATTTTAGTCGAAATAATTTTAAATGCGATACACGAAAAGATCACAACTATTCCCGATAAAAATATGAAAAAGTCTTTCAATAATCGTGACAGTGTATCTTTGCTTGAGCTGGTTGCTTTTTCCCACAAAAAACCTTCTTGTTTTTTATTTAATTGATTCTTAGAGTCGGTAAAAAGAATGATCAAAACACAAAAAATAAAAACGATAAGGGTTCGGTGCATAAAATTCATTTTATCACCAAAAATATTTTGCATAAAATATATGTTGGATAAAAAATTATTGTAAAATAAATTTATAGCGAGAGACATTGGAAAGCAAGCCAAAATAGCAAGAAGAGCTCCTTTGCTGTTTGCTTTTTTAGAAAACATGCCAAGAAAAAATGCAGCAACAAGCCCTGGTGTAAAGTATGAGCTTTGTCTTGAAACCACAAGAAAAAAGTTCTCTTTTGATCTAGGATCGTAAGTATACATTGCTAATAAAGCAGAAAAGGAAACTATAGCAATGATTAGACCTCTGCCAGCTCTGACTAAATTTTTATCACTGGCGTTTTTGTTGATATATTTTTTGTAGATATCGATTGTAAAAAGCGTTGATGCTGAATTTGTCATAGAGTCAATCGATGAAACAATCGCTCCAAAAAGACCTGCTGTAATAATACCTATAATACCATACCCTGAAGGTACAACCATATCCACAAGATACGAAAAGACGTCGTCAGAGGCTACAACTTGCTCGGGGTGTCTGACTTGGAAAAGTCTGGCTGCGGCAACTCCACCGGCAACAGAGAAAAAAGGCACAAGCATTTTGAGGAATCCACCAGTGAGAGCTCCAATTCTAGCTTCCTTCAGGCTTTTTGCTGCAAGTGCTCTTTGGACTAAATATTGATTAGTGCCCCAAAAAAATATATGAAGAATCATTAAACCACTTATAGCCCCTGTCCAAGGAAGGTTTGGATGATCAGAAGGAAGATAAAGATGCATTTTTTGCTCAGCAAGAGGGGCAAGTTCTTGTTGATTCAAAAAACTAAAAAAACCACCGATCTCAGGTTGTCTAAAGGTTAAAACAGCAATAACAATTCCGGCAATAAGTAGAAGAAAAGATTGAAAAACATCGGTTAAAACCACAGCTTTTAACCCACCAATAATTGTATAGCTAGCTGTAACGAAGACAAGAACCCACACGCCAAAGTTATAAGACATTGCAAAATAACTGTCTTTTAAAACAAGTGTTAGTGTTCTTGAGCCGATATAAAAAGCAGCCGTTAATTGAACTATAATAAGTATCAGCATGGTCACAGAATATAAAAGACTGATTGATTCACCATAGCGACCAGAAAGATATTCAGACAAGGTTGATATCTTTAAATTCAAGTAAACAGGTAAAAAAAGATAGGACAAAACGAGTATGGCAAAAACGGCTCCAAGTTCAAAATGACTTTGAGCAAAGCCAACGGTAAATCCTATACCCATCATACCCACAAGATGATTGGCGCTTACATTTGTACCAAAAATAGATCCCGCAACACCCCACCATGGGATAGATCTGCCTGCTAAAAAATAGTCTTCACTGGTTTTATCTTTTTGACAAGCGAGTGATCCGATAATTTTTGTCGAGACGATCGCTGCAATAAAAATAAATAAATCGAGCCCTTGAAGCATCTCTTACTCCTTGAGTTGCATTTTGTAGTTTAGCCTACGGAACATCTACTCCAGTGCAAGCTTTGTAGAGAAAAAACCAATCTTGAAGTTCTAAATTAATATTTTTTGCTTCTGTCATACTTTTGATTCTGTCCGTGTTATTTGTTCCTAGAACCGGAATAATTTGTGTCGGATGCTTTAATAACCAGGCTAGAATGCACTGGTCTAGAGAAATCGAGTATTTTGTGCACATATGTTCAAAAGCTTGTCTCACTTGATAAGTACGATGGTCTCTTGCTGTGAAAATTTCTCCACCTGCAAAAGGCGACCAAGACATAGGTCTCATCTTAAGACTTTGACATTGATCAAGTGTTCCATCTGTGAAAGCATCCAATTTTAACGGATGAATTTCTATTTGATTACTCACAAGTTTGTTGCTCATAAAATTTTGTAAAGATTGGACTTGGTGGGGTAAAAAATTGGAGACACCAGCAGCTAAGATTTTTTTTTCATCAACCAAAGAATCAAGGGTTCGACCGAGCTCTTCGTAATTTATAAGAGGAGATGGACGATGAATAAAAAATAAATCGAGGTAGTCTGTTGCAAAATAAGAAAGTGAGTTGTCCACGCTTTTTTGAATCAGACTGTTGGAATAATCGTAGTGCTTAATATATGTTTGAGGATACTTGTTATCAAGGAGTCTGATACCACATTTTGTGATAAGTTGAATATTTTCTCTTAGTGAAGAATCTTCCTTTAAAGCTTTACCAAAAACTTCCTCACAAGTATAACCTCCATACAAGTCAGCGTGATCAAAACTTGAAATACCAAACTCTAAACAGGTGTCGATTTTTTCTCGTACTCTTTTTAAAGAATATCCTTTTTTGTCATCTAGAAGTCTCATAAGTCCATAAGCTAAAGAAGAAAAATTACTCATTTGCTCGTTACCTGTCATACTCTCTCCTTTGTTGTAAGTGGGGTTGTCGGGACTTCGAGCGGTGTTCTTTTTTGAATAACCGCAAGTTTTTCTTGTTTAAAGGTAGGAAGTACATATCTACTGACATAATCACTTTCTCCCATAAGGGGATAGCCAGAAAGTATAAAAGACTTTATGCCCATATCTATATAAGATTGTAATTTATTTCTAACTTGATCTGGATTTCCAACAATTGCACTTCCACAACCAGATCGAGCTTGACCAATTCCTGACCACAAGTGGGGTTCTATGTACCCTTCAGTGTCGGCTTGCATTCTAAGAGCATCTTGCCTTAAAACTCCAGCTGAAGAGGAATCTTGAGCGCGATGCTTAATTTCATGGGCCTTATCTTGATCAAGCTTTGAAAGAATTCTTTGGGCGTATGCTTTTGCTTCTTTTTCTGTTTCTCGCACGATAACATGGACGCGAAAACCAAAGTCGATTTTACGACCAAAAGCATGGGCTTTTTCACTCATGTCTTTCATTGTTTGGTAAATTTTTTCTTTTGTTTCAGGCCACATTAAAAAAACATCACAGTGCTTGGCACAAAGATTTTTAGCCTGCTCAGAGATCCCTCCAAAGTAGAGTAAAGGTCCACCATTTTGTTGGTAGGGTTTAACAGGTTCGGTCTCTAAGTTGAGTTGATAAAATTGACCTTGAAACTCTATTCGATTGCTGGTCCAAGCTTGTTTTAATATTTGCACCACTTCACAAGCTCTAAGATATCTTTTCTCACTAGCAAGTTTATTTCCAGGAAGATCAGAATTAATTATGTTGATCGTAAGTCTTCCTTTTAAGATGTGATCGAGTGTACTGATGGCTCGAGCAAGCATTGGAGGGTGAAGTTCTCCCATTCGAAGGGCTGTCAAAAAGTATATACTTTCTGTCATGGGTGCTAGTGCAGAAGCAAAGCTTAAAACATCTTGACCGACCTGGTAAGATGAAGGCAAAAGTATATTGTCAAAGCCATTTTTTTCAGCTTGAAGCAAAATATCTTTACAGTGATTAAAATTACTACGTAAGTTTCCATCAGGGACACCAAGGTATTCGTAGTCTCCATTACATAAACCCCCGAACCAGGATATCTCAACACCGTCACCGGTGGTTCTAATTTTTATGTCACCCATATATTTCTCCTAATGCAGACTGTCTGAATTTATTATATTAACTTAAACAGAAATATAGCTTTTCAGAAACAAAAATAAGCCGTGCTGATTTTCGCCGAATATGTTTTTATGACTTTTCGCTGGGAGGTTGGTTTGTCTCAGAAAGTATGTAAAGAAAGTTCTTTATGGTGGAAAAAAACTGTTGTTTATCAAATCTATCCTCGATCCTTTTACGACTCAAACAAGGATGGTATTGGGGATCTTCCTGGAATCATTAATAAGCTCGATTATCTTAATGATCTGGGAGTGGAAACCCTTTGGATCTCACCTTTTTTTGCGGGACCAGGAAAAGATTTTGGTTACGATGTGACTGATTATTTTAATGTTTCAAAAGACTATGGAAATCTCGAAGATTGTTTCAAACTTATTCGAGAGGTTCATCGAAGGAAGATGAAAATTGTATTTGATTTGGTTTTAAACCATACAAGTGATCAGCATCCGTGGTTTCTTGAGTCAAAGTCTTCGAAAGATAATTCGAAAAGAGATTACTATGTTTGGCGTAAAGGTAAAAAAAATGACGGTCAGACTCCACCTAACAACTGGAAGTCAATGGTAGGAGGATCAGGGTGGCATTACGATAAAAGTACAAACGAGTGGTATTGGTCGCAGTTTTTACCTTTTCAACCTGATCTTAACTACAGAAACCCTGAGGTTAGAGAAAAAATGCTTGGTGTCCTCAGGTTTTGGTTAGACCAGGGTGTTGATGGTTTCCGACTTGACATCATAAATGCACTGTTTGAGGATGAAAGCCTCAGAGACAACCCTTTTAGCTTCAAATATCTTCCTAGTGAAGATCATCCAGCTCAATTTTTTCAAGAGGCAAAGTACTCTTTAAATCAAGAGGAGACACTTTCCTTTATGAAAGATGTACGTTCTCTTGTTGACGGTTATAGAAAACCAGAGCGTTTTACAGTCGGTGAAGTTATGTATGCTGGAATGGATACTTTAAAAGGTTTTACAGGAGACGATAATTCAGGACTCCATCTTGTTTTTTTGTTTCAATCGCTGGATTTACCTCTTCGTTGTAAAGAAGTAGCAGGACTGTTGCGACAATATGAAAAAACATTTAAAGAGCCCAACATACCCACTTTAGTTTTTGGTAATCATGATAGGTTTAGAAGAGCATCAAAGTTAGGGAAAAAAGACAACATTGCTAAAGCAAAACTAAATGCTCTTTTGCAATTGACTGCTCGTGGAGTTCCTTTTATTTATCAGGGTGAGGAGGTAGGCATGTTAAATCATCACTTGCCTTATTACTCCTCTCATGATCCTTTTGCAAAAAAATATAAGCTTGTACCTCAATTTATTTTTGACCTTTTACGTCGCTTGTATCATTTTAGTGTAAATCGCGATGAATGCCGGACTCCTATGCAGTGGGATGACGAAGTGCATGGAGGGTTTTGCTCTAAGTCGGTGAAACCTTGGTTACCACTTTCAAAAGAACATAAAATTCGAAATGTTAAAGTTCAGGAAAAAGATCCTCAATCTCTTTTATCAAACTATAAAAAATTATTAAAACTTAGAAAATTTCTACCTCAGCTTTGTGAGGGTCGTGAAGAAATTATCGAAAATAAAGATAATAAAAATATTTTAATTCTCAAAAGATATACGGACTCAGAAGATGCAATTTTAATTATCTTCAATTTTTCTGAAAAGTTTCAAATTCTCAAAATAGATCCTTTGTATCGATCGATTTTTTCCACACAAAAAGATATAAGTTCTAATGTTTTTGGGCCTTGGGAAGGAAAAATCTTAGTCGAAAAATCATCCGCTTTTGGAATAGAAAAAAAAATGAGATTAAGTTTAAGGTAATCAGAATTCTAACTGTTTTCCTTCTCTTTTTCTCATGGAATCATAAGTAGTAGCTCTTTGATTTTGCAAGTAGCTTTGTGTCTTCCCTTGGAAAAAATCTCTTAAGCCTGGAAGATAACAATCAGATTTTTCTACATTGATTTGAGCACTGATAATGGCAAGGTTCTTGAGGTGACCGAATCCGCTTTGTGCTCTCGGGTAAAGGTGATCAAAGTTGAGCTTTAAAGCTTTTTGGTTATCTGAAATCGTGGCAGATTCAAGTTTTTTTTGAAATTTTCTTTTAGAAATTTTGAGATTATGAATTTTATTTTTAGAAGTCAACCACTGGTGATAATCTACTGCAAGACTTTTTATTTCAGTAAAATCACGGAGTGCTTTTTTAGAGTGCCAAGATTTTTTTTGTTGAAGTTCTTTAAAATTTTTCGTCGTGTAAAAAAATAAAACGGCATTTTGTTCAGCTAAAAATGTTTCATATTTAATAGTAGGGATGCTCACGCTACCACTTGAAGTTAAATGGGAGTATGCGATCTTTTGAGAACGAAAAGTTTCATCCATGTTTACAGTAAAATCAGACACTAAAATACCATCGTTGGCTTCCATGTTATAAACAATTGCAGCAGCTTTTACAGCAGAAGAAAAAGAGTCTCCACCGTAAATACATCTGAGAGGATATTTTTCTCTCCACCACGTATTAAAGTCCTCCTCATAACGAGCGTAAGGTCCAGGAATTTCTTCCCTTCGTTTCTTGTAAACTTGCTGAAAAGTTTGTGGCTGGTTGTTTTCTCCAAGCTCTTTATGTGGGGAGCCTGTTTTTCCTTCGGGGCTTTGAAAAGCCTGAGAACGAGTTCTTTTCTGGGGGCTTGCCTCGAGGCTCTGAAAACTGAGTAATAGAAAAAAGACGTATATAATTTTATTTTGTAACATAAAGTTAACCTATGTTTTTTTAGGTTGATTTAAATTTTTTAATCTACCCTGTCTTGTGCTCTGAGTTCAAGCTTTATTATGTAAGTATCTGTATTTATATTTAATTTTTTTTTAGATTAGCCCTAGAGATACTAAACTCTGTTGGGCGGGGGTGGTTTTAGACTTGACTTTAATCGTTAATTTATATTAACATTGCAATTCATTCTCTATATAAGAAGAGGTTTTTTTAGTAACTTACTCGTTTTTATCCAACCCACGAAAGGAAGCGTCTGTTATGTTTCAAAAAATTAGAAAACAATTAAATATCTTATTTCTAGGACTACTGGTCTCATGTATTTTTGCATGCAGCGAAGGAGAAGATGGCGTAAGTCGTATAAAGCTCTCACCTCTAGAAGGACAGAGTTTACCTGAAATGAACAAAGATAAGACATACTCAGGTAGTGGGGGGGCTATTTTTGATAAGCCTATCGACGGTAAAAGTCTTCGATTTGACCTCAAGGGTGCTTTGGAAAAAGAGGGATCTCTAACCTACTCTACCTTTATTGCTGATAAAAAAGTAGAGGGTGGAAACAAACTGGTTTTGACCAGAAAAGATGATAAATTACACCTCACTTTTAATGATGTTGAGCTCAGTGAATCATTTATTGAGGTAAATCCGGAGAAGTTTGAATTTGCGATTGAGCTTAATCAAGAAGAAGGTTTTCACCTTAAGATAAATGAGAAAAAGAGTGGCTCTAAATTTGATAGTATCAAAAATCAAAAACTTGGCTTAAAACCACAATATAGTGGGAAGTTTGTAGCTTTTGAGGTTTCTGGGGGGTCTTTTTGTACCATTGGTGCACCTGAGAAAGTATCTCACTCTTGTGGTGGGGGGTGCTGCGGATCTTCTCATGGCCATAGCCACGACCACGGTCATGATCACGACCATGGACATGATCACGGGCATGATCACAACCACGGGCATGAGCATGGACATGATCAGGACCACGGACATCATCACTAATAATAAATTCCAATAGATAAGTAGTAGGTTTAAGCACATGAAGGTCTCAAAATTTTTTTGGCAAAGAATTTTTTTTGCGACAAACGTATTTATTTTTGTATATTCTCATTTCGTAATTGCTAATTTATCCGAAGGGGCCCTTAAAGCTTCCGTTGCTCTTGATTTAACAGGTGACTATAAGTTATCAAAAAACTCAGATTCTGAAGACAGGTTTAGTGTTAGAGGCGCTGAAATGTCCTTTTATGCTCCCATCGATCACCACTCTCAGGGGGTTTTAAGTCTTGCTGCCCACGAAGAAAGTGGAAATGCCCGATTTGAAGTACATGAAGCATTTTTTCAGTTTGATTCTCTCTTGCCGAGATCAAGTTTGACCGTTGGTCAATTTTTTCTTGATATCGGACGACTTAATAATTGGCACCAACACGACTGGCCATTTATAACACCCCCAGAGGTTCACAAGACTTTTTTTGCACAAGAAGGAGTTTTAGATAAAGGGGTGCAATTAAGTAGTCTTCTCCCAACTCCTTTTTACCTGAATTTGACAACGGGACTGACTAGTGGTTTTAACTTTGGCCATTCTCATGGGCCCGGTGAAAAGCCTAAAGTGCCTACTCACTATCTTCACTTAACCTCATTTTTTAGTTTGGGAAGTTTAGATGTTCAGCCTGGTCTGACATATTTGTCTCGAACAGATAGTCAAGACGAGAAAACCTATTTTTTAGGCACGGATTGGACTGCAAAAATTAAAAAAGGCAGACAAACAGACTTCTTGTTTCAATCTGAGTTGTGGTATAAGAATACATCGCAAAAAGGTGTAGATAAGGAACAGCAAAAATTAGGGCTTTATCTTTATCCACAAATTGGTTTTGCCTCTAATTTTGAACTTGGTCTGCGTTACGATTACCTTGCTGATCTAAATCTTAAAGATGCTAATGAAAACGATTACACGCGTTCCCATCAAGCTCTTGTTCCAACTTTGTCTTACAAACCAAGTGAATTTTCCACTTTTCGTATAGCATACACTGCTGAATTTAAAAGTGAAGGAGATGATTCAACAGTTGAACACTCCATTCAATTCCAAGGGATCTATATTCTAGGTTCTCATCCTAGTCATTCTTTCTAAAGGTATAAAATAAGAGTATGATTCGATTTAAGTTTACAATTTTTACCCTATTAATGTTATTTTCTAACTTTTTACATGCTAGTGCTTCAAAAGGAAGTCTACCCACTCCCGCAAAAATTAAAGTGCTAACAACAACTTCAGACCTCCAGTCTCTTGTCGTTGAACTTGGGGCCGATAGAGTTGAAGTCAAAAGCTTTACCGATGGACGACAAGACCCGCATTATATTGAAGCAAGACCAATATTTATGACGCAAGTCGCTTCGTCAGATTTAATTGTCGCTATCGGTTTAGAGCTAGAAGCTGGTTGGTTGCCTAGTGTTTTGAAAGGTGCTAGAAACTCTAAACTTATGCCAGGTAGTAAGGGTTATCTTGAAGTTGGTCCTCATGTTGATAAACTTGGAGTTTTAAACTATGAGCCTGGGCGTGACCAAGGTGATGTTCACCCAGATGGTAATCCTCACTTTCTTCTTGACCCTCTTCAGGCAATAAAAGCTGCTAAAGCTATCAAAGATAGATTGTGTTTGCACGACTCAGGCTATGCAAAATATTATGAAGATAGATTTTCAAGTTTGAAAGAAAGACTTGAAAAGAAAACACTTCTTTGGGCTGAAAGAATAAAAAAGACCAATATAAAAGAGATTATTACTTACCATGAGACTTTAACCTATTTTTGTGAACGATTTGGTCTAAAAATACGAGCAGAATTTGAGCCCAAGCCTGGTGTTCCGCCAACGAGTAAGCATATCATTTCTTTGATTGATGAAGTTAAAAAAATGCAAGCTCCCCTCGCTCTTATTGAAAACTTTTACAGTGACATCCCTGCAAAAAGAATCAAAGAAAGTGTGCCTGCTTTTCAATATGAGTTAATTCCTGTTTATGTTCGAGGAGAAAAAAATCTTAACACTCTAGATGATCTTTACGAACACCTTGTTCAAGTTTTGGAGCGACTGAGCTTAAAAGTTCTACAGAATAAATCATAGGAAAATTCTATGCAAAGTGAGTTTTATTTCTTCATCGTTCCTTTCCTTACTTGTTTAGTCCTATCAGGTATACATTGTTATTTAGGGTTTCATGTTCTAGCTCGAGAAGTGATTTTTGTTGATTTAAGTTTAGCTCAAATCGCAGCTTTAGGATCAACTCTTTCCTTATTGTTTCAGATAGAACACGATGCTCAGTGGACTTACTTTATCTCCCTTTTTGCAACTTTACTGGCATCTTTAGTTTTTGCATTAGCTAGAAAGTACAGCAAAAAAATATCTCAAGAAGCCATTATTGGTATTACCTATGCATTTGGCTCGGCTGCTGTGGTGATTGTTGTGGATAAAATGGCTCATGGAGCAGAACACATAAAAAGTCTTATGGTCGGCCAACTTTTGTGGGTAAGTCGGGCAGATCTTCTGAAAACTTTTTTAATTTACACAGCCGTTGGAGCTGTTCACTTTGTCTTTAGGAAAAACTTTATTGCTGCCTCTACGGGAGAACTTAAAAAAAATAGAGCGTTTTGGGATTTCCTTTTTTACGCCTTGTTTGGTGTTATCATCACATCTTCTGTACAACTTGCTGGTGTTCTTCAAGTTTTTGCATACCTTATTGTACCAG
The DNA here is from genome assembly GCA_002711925.1 of Pseudobdellovibrionaceae bacterium. GTDB lineage: Bacteria > Bdellovibrionota_B > Oligoflexia > Oligoflexales > Bog-1112. The sequence continues at coordinate 11,763 of PASJ01000044.1, forward strand.
CATCTGTTGCAAATATATTTTTTAAGTCTTTTAAAAACAAATTGCTTTTTGGTTGGTTTTTAGGTGCTTTTGTGAGTTTTCTTGGGCTTATGCTCAGTTATTACGCTGATGTTCCCACAGGTGCTTGTTTAGTTGTTTTATTTACCAGCATTCCTTTGGTTTTACTTTTTATTTTTCCTTTCTTAAAACTAGACTCGAAAACAACAAGATATAGCCTCTTTTTTTCGTAAGACTTCAATCTAGCGTCTGACTATTATATAAAATCGTGTGTTTAAGGTCTTATCTTAATGTTAATTTTTAAGGGTTTAGTACACATTTGTCTATTTGTTGTTATACTTATATTAAGATTAAAAATACCATTTGATGGATAATTTATGTCTTTTTCAGAACGTGTACAAAGGTCATACTTAAGAGTTTTATAGAGTCAAAAAGTCTCTGATGAATTTCTTTTATGCATTAAAATACTTTTCAATCGTCTACTTATCAGAGAAAAAAATGCTTTTGTAAAATATAAAAAGTTAGCAGGGAGATCTTCTTTTTACTTTGTTTTTTTCTTTTTCTTTTTACTTCTAGTTTGTAAAGTTTTTCGACGATTATATAATCTTATAAAATGAAGTATTAAATTATTATATATCTTAAAAGAACCACTAGTAAATTGCTTATTTTTCTCTTGTTAAAGTCTTTGTTACCTCTTGTAAAGAGGTTTTAAAATCATCTCTAATGTCTATTTTATATTCATTGGTTTCAGAAATTATTTTATAAGAAAGACCCTCTCCACTTTTAGTAAAAGAGAAATAACAAGAACTTTTATTATTCATACATCTTTCGAGCCTTGGTCGCGATTGTTCTTCACCCAAGCATATATCTTGGGAGCAGACGTATGGTTTTCCACACCTTGATATTTGAAAAGAATGGACGTTCTCTTTTACTCCAAAACGAATAAATCTTTGCTTTATATCTTTTAAATATGTAACGCAAGGCCCATACATGCATGCTAATTTGAATGAACAAAGACCTTTCTCACAATGAAAGTAATCAGAGCCAAGGTGAGGATTCACCTTTATAAGATATGCTTTGAGTTTGTAATTATAATGTTTATTTTGGGAGTTATCTTTTAAAATTTTTAGGTATGCAAGCTGACCTAAAAAATTTCCTGTATTGACATTGTTAAAGTTTTTATCTTCATTGGAATTTAAACTGACTACTCTGTAGACAATAAATTCATCAGTCCATTTTTCTTGAGCTATGGCATCTGCTAACTCAACGTGTATGGTGTCAAATATAGACCAATTTGGACTTTTTAGAAAAAGGGGCATGGAGCATAATGATTTGCTTATCATTAAAACTAGGATTGAGCATGTGAGAAATGAGTATTGTTTCATTTTTTTACCCAAAAGCTGATTGATTTATAATGAAACTAATCTATTTCTAATTTATTTAATACCCGTCACGGAAAAATTTGTATAAAGATATGCCAAATTAATTTTTGCTGAAGGAAATTAAAACTTAACAAGTATTTATGTCAAAGTAGAATAAATTTTTTAGCTTTTTCTAAGAATCAGATAGATTTGAAAAGTATGTTTGTTTAGTCATAAGAAAAAAAGTAAGCAATGCACTTGAACCTGACAGAAAAAATATAACTCCTAAAAGTAGAGAGCCTGACTCGTTGATTGATGCAATCAGGTAGCTCATAGTTGCGCCTCCGGAAAGTTGTATAAAGCTGTAGAGACCCGAAGCCGTTCCTGCAATATCACCAAAGGGAGAAAGTGCAGTTGCATTTGTATTGGAAAAGACTAAGGAAGCACCAACAAAAAAGCTGAAGGCACTAATAAGAAGAGCTAAAGCTATTGGATCAAATAATAGGGAAGTTAGTATCAAGATCAAACCTGAAAAAATAATAATGGACCATCCCCAATAGAGCATTTTTATTATTCCAAATTTTTTTACAAAGGCGCCATTGAAAAATGCTCCTAGCATAAGTCCTGCTCCCGTTACTCCAGACCAAACTCCAAACTGTATTGGGGGCATTTGCATCTGGTCAATTAGTAAAGAGGAACTTGATGTTATCCATGCAAACATTCCGGCATATGTCAAAAAATTACTTAAGCAACAAGCCATAAAAAGCCGACTTTTCAGAAGTCTTTTATAAGCTAACTTCCAACTACTCCTTGTATTCTTCGTTTTGGATTTTTGTGATTTATGAATCGTAAACTTAAGGAAGATAACGCAAAGAACAGACCAAAACAAAAGAAAAATAAAGCTAGCTCGCCAAGTATAGTATTTTTGGAAGAAGCCACCTATCATTGGTGCGAGCATTAAGACTATGACTAAGAAATTTGAGAAGTAAGAAGCGATTCTGGCCAGTTCCTTACCTGTAAACGTATCTCTGAGGGTTGCTCTAAACAATGCAGCAGCAGCTCCATTGCCGAGACCTTGTATGAATCTACCAATAATCAGTACTCTTATACTGGAGGCTTTTGCACACAAAATTGTGCCGAAAATGCTTATCATTAATCCTGTGTATAAAGTTTTTTTTCTACCCACAAGATCAGAGCAAGGTCCCCAGAATAACTGAGTAAATGTTAATGCAAGCATATATAACGCAATAGAAAGTTGACAGGTATTCATATCTACACCAAAAAAATCTGCTATGGCTGGTAATGATGGCAAATAAATATCGGTAGCAAACTGTGAAAGACTTGCGATTAGAATTAAGCTAAAAAATTCAATGTAACGCAAAAATACCACCCTTTTTTTCAAACTTTCTTTTTTTCAATATTTGCATTTTATTTTAAAATTTAAAAAATTAAATATACGCCTAAGCCAAGAATAGAAATATAAAAGACGAGATCACTTCCAAAGGCGTAAAAGATCATACGAAGATATACTCGATTTTTTATTGCAAGAATTTTCCCCTCGTTTTCTCTACTCTCAGCATCTGGAAAAAGAGTTGTCTTTGATTTATCCCCATATTTCACAGACTCTTCAAATACTATCTTTTTTCTTTGTAGGTTTTTCATAAAACTTTTTTGATTTCGAGGAAGGTGATATTTTCTTTGAATCTTAAGTGCTTCCGCCAAAATATTATCACTTATTTTACGTGAAAGAAAGGTTCCAGGAAAATTTTCATTAAGTAATTGTGCCGGTGAAACACTACTAAGAAAATGTATATAAGCTAAAAGGTAAGTTGAAGAATCAAACGAGACTTTTCTTTTCAAGCTATCTTTTTCTTCAAACAGTTCTTTTTCTAGAACAGCTATATTTAGAGTCTCGTTATCAGGGTGGGGGGTGCACAAAGGGGCCCCTTCGTATATTTTTTGATTCATAGAGTCTACTATAAAATTATAATGCTCGGCATCTGCAAGCTGTCTTATTTTTTCAATTAAAAGCTCTTCATGTGATTGAAAGATATAGGAAACCATAACTCTTGTGATTTGTTGAACTTTTGTTTCTTGCTTTGTAGGAGAAAGACAGCTTCTAGGCTCAGAATTTTCTGGTAATTTTTTTCTCCAGTTGTTTTGACTAACCCAATGTATCTCAAGTCCTCTTAGGTAGACACTAAGAGGAGGAAGTTCTTCTTTTTTTGTGCTTTCAGAAGCTGTGGTATTAAAAGAACATAAAAATAAAATAAAAATGGACTGGTATAAATTTTTCATATTAATCCTTAATTCGAAGTTTTTATTCGAAAGTATTTGGAAGATCAAAAATAAGAAGTCTTCTTTGTTAAGTCAAAGGTAGGAGAAAGTTTTAATTGTGACTACATTTCATGTTTTCTTCGGTACAAAACCTTCCTCCGCCACAAGCTTTTAAAGTTTTGGCTTGTGCTTCTGCCTCACTTTGTCCTTCTCCCGTAAAGGTTTCTTGAAAATTATCTTGCATCAGACAAGTCCATTTTATTTTTTTATGAGGCTTTTCTATTACTTGTGTATTACCGGATGGGTAAATTTTTTCTTTTATCTGTTTTTCGCTGCTACACTTTAAATTTTCTTCTTTGCAACTGATACCTCCACCGCATTTTTTTAAAGCATGTCCACTTGCTTCAAGTTTCGTTTCCCCTTTACCTGAAAAGATCTTTCCAAATGCATCTTTTATGTAGCAGTCCCAAGTGCTTATTTCTTCTCTTGTTGTTATGACTTTGGTTTTTAAGTTGTGTTCATGCGTCTGGAAGATTTTATCTTGCAGTTCTCTTACGGCATTTTCTAATGTTTGAATTCTTTTCTCTTGCTGTTTTATTTTTTTACTGAGGCTTTCCGGATCTTTTGTTTTTTCTATGGAAATTTTATTTTGGTCGAGTTCAATTAAAAAATTAGGTTGGCTAGCTTCTGCAAAAGAAATTTTTGTACAGAAAAAACTAAGAAAAATTATCGCATTATAACGAGTTTGTTGAATGATTTCTTTCATATTTAATCTTTCACTTTTTGAGTGTTACTTAAGTAGACTAAGGTTTACAAAATTTATTTGCTGTGAATTTATGGTTAGGTTATAATAAGGATACAATAATAAAGAAAATATTGCAGATAATCAAGTTAAAATCTATATAAGTTGATATTTTCTAATGTGCTAAAATAAAGAGATGAAAGCTAGCGGATTATAAGTTTAAAGTAGCCCCTAATTCTAGTGAATGTGAAGATTTTTCAGTTGTTTCAGAATTTGTCTTATCTTCTTTTTTACGGCTGTTATAGGTATAGTTTATGAAGTACTTAACATCCCTATCCTCATCACCAAATTCAGATCCAAGTGAAGCTTCTAACTCAGTCTCTTTCTCAGTGTTTTTACTTTCTCGGTCTGTGTAAGAAATCTTGGTGTAAGGAGCAAGGTCGACGCTACTAAGATCTCTATCAAAAAACTGTATCAGTAAATTGGCATTCATACCTGTAAATTTATTAATTGATGTTCTTGTACCAAGTCCATATTTTGGCTGTGATTCATAGTTAAGATCCAAAGCCAATTCAAGGTCACCCAACTGGCTTAAAATACCAAGAGAATAATACATCCTGCTGACATGATCGTTATAAGTAGATGATCCATCTTCTTTTATTGGAATTTGTGGAACCATAGCTATCGTTGCTGAAGGAGAGAGTACTCCTCCTAAAAAATCACCTCTGTAATTTAATGAAGCAGCAAAATTTCTAAGGCTAATTTCTTCTTTTCTCTCAGAGTTGTCGTAATTGTTTGCATTTACAAGTTGTAAACTTAGTTTGTGGTCTTCAAGGTCAAGCGCAACTTGCATACCATTTTCGAATAAAGGCATGCCTTCTTGGTGTATTGAAATATGATAAGGTAAAATTTCATAGACAAAGTCATATTGCTCTAAAGTTCCTGTTTTAAAGTAAAATCGACCTAGTTTTATTTGGATTGAATCAGTTAACATATGTTCGATATAAGCAAAATTTCTTTCCCAAAGGTCTTCACTGAGATCTAGTCTCAATTTGTAAGTAAATTCTTTTGCTATAGGCCCTTGGAAAGTTAACCTCAACTGATCTAGAGAAAACTTGGCATTTTCCATATCTTTAGATACATTTTCTTTTTTTGTATTTTCTGTAAGAACTTCTAAATAGGCTTTGCTTTCAAGGTGAAAGCTATGCTTTTCTTCTTCCGCGTTAGCAAAAAGAGTAAGTGGGGTTAGTAAAAAGCTACTTAGAACCATAAAGAGCTGATGTCTTTTCATAAAAACTCCCATATTTTTAGAGTGATAGAATAATGATACATTATTCTATCACTCTAAATCAAACTTTGTTTTAAAGAATTTTTTCCATTTTCTATCAGTTTGATTTGATCAAACTATTTTTTCTTATCGAAGTTTTGAGTTGTCTTACTTCAATTGAAAATTATTTGTTTTTTTCACATAAAATTTTTTTTACTGCGGCGGTGGTTTTTTTTATTTTCTCTATGGCCAAGAACTTCAAATTTTTATATAAGGCTAAAGTTTCATCTAATTTTTACGTTTTTTCATTGAGTTTCATATAAATGGCTTCACAATCAAAGAAAACAGTTGTTGTTGGCATGTCTGGGGGAGTTGACTCTTCTGTTGCTGCTCTTCTTTTAAAAAGGCAAGGTTATAATGTTATTGGACTTTTCATGTATAACTGGGACGATGAAGGCGAAAAAGGGCCTTGTTCAGCTCAAGAAGACTACGTGGACGTAGCTAAAACAAGTTCAGTTCTTGATATACCTTACTTCTCTGTCGATTTTCGTAAAGAGTATAAGAAACTCGTTTTTACTCCTTTCCTGGAGGACTATAAAAAGGGGCTAACGCCCAACCCTGATATTCTTTGTAACAAAGAGATTAAATTTAATTTTTTCTATGAAAAAGCTATGTCCCTTGGAGCTGATTATCTTGCTACTGGTCACTACTGTCGTCTTGAGGGGGGGAAACTCCTCAAAGCTTGTGATCAAAATAAAGATCAAACATATTTTCTCCATGCTGTTAAAAAAAATATTTTACCCAAAGTGTTATTCCCCCTAGGGGCTTTGCAAAAAAGCGAAGTAAGAGCCCTTGCTGAGAAAGCGGGACTTCCCACATACAAGAAAAAAGATAGTACAGGGATTTGTTTTATTGGAGAAAGAAATTTTCGAAATTTCTTACAAAACTATATTCCTCCACAGCCTGGAGATTTTCAAAGTTTGGACGGTAAGCTTGTTGGTCAGCATCAAGGTACATCTTTCTACACTTTAGGACAAAGGAAACACCTTGGTCTTGGGGGACCCGGCAAAAGGTGGTTTGTCGTAAAAAAAGATCAATCTAAAAATATAGTTTATGTTGAACGTGATGAAAATCACCCGGAGCTCTACACAGATTCTTTAACAGCTTATCACTTGAATTGGTTAGTGGATCCTCCTAAAAGCTTTCCTTTTTCTTGTATGGCTAAGGTTCGTTATCGCCAAAAAGATCAAAAAGTAGTAATTGAATCTGTTGAAGGGGGGGTTGTAAAAGTTCGTTTTTATGAAGCGCAAAGAGCTGTGGCAGAAAAACAATCTATTGTTTTTTATAAAGAAAACATATGTTTTGGAGGAGCAACGATAGTCCAAGTTGGTGAAAGTATTTATGAAAAAAATAAGAAAAATTTAGCTTGAGTCCTTAGTGTCCAACAAAGATAAAAAAACTTCTTCTTTCTTCTTTCTTGACAAGCTCAAAAATCATTATTACTTTTTTAATTGACCAATCGTCCAAAAAAGGAGTTTTGTAGTGAAGGTTTTCTTTTGCCTGCGACTAAATCTATACTTATTGTTTACTTTTCTGTTAATAAGTTGTGGAAAAAAAAATTTCACTCAATCTTCCGACCTCAAACGTATCATTGGTGAAAACAACCTTGTAAAAGTCTACAGCGACGAAAAAAATTTACAACAAACTCAAGCAATCGGAATAATGAAACTTGGTTGCACAGTTAGTCATCTGGGGGCTGGTTACGCTGTAACAGCAGGGCATTGTTTTACTAAGCACAAAATACCAGGCAAGTATGAAAATGAAACGTGTGCTGACAGTCGTTACGATATTTTGTGGGGATATACTATTAATAGCGAGGTTTCTGAGAGGTCCTCTTGTCAAAAAATTGTTTTATTAGAACATAATGATCTTAAAGATTATGCTCTTTTTAAAGTTGAGCCAGTACCTTTATATTCCCTAAAAATCGCAAAGAAAAAAAATATTTTACTCAACAGCTTGATCTCAATTATTTCACACCCAAGAAAAAGAACTCAAGAGTGGTCAACGTGGTGCACAGTTGAAAATTATTTATCTTCATCAGGTCCGCGGCGTCAGTTTTTGTACTCGTGTGATACTGAAAAAGGTAGTAGCGGAGCTCCTATCTTAGATTCATCTTTTAACATTATAGGTATTCATAATTTTTATAATGCAGAATTCGAGCTAAATGGAGCAACAGATATTCATAATACCGAGATTCCAGAAATTGTGTCAATGTTTCAAAAGTAACATTTTTTATTCAACCTATTTCAGATAGTTACCTAGACCTATAATCTCTCTTTTTTTCCCATAAAACTTATCAAAGTAAAATTTAATTGAATGGCTTATAATTTCCATATAGATTGCAATATATAATGACTCAAAAATACCCTTGAGGGAAGTTTTTATGAAAAGAATAATAGTGAAGTTATTATCCCTATACTTTTTGCTAAGTTTTAACTTTTCATCTAAAAATCTCTATGCAAGTATTGATTCATGGAAGGGACAGCTTTATCAAATAGAGAACAAGCAGCTTCTCCTTAGTTTTCATAAAGCGATTTTAGTGACGCCAAAGCTTTCTTTTCTCAAAGATATGTCTTTTGAACTAAGTCAGTTGCCTAATGAGGATAGTGAAAAAGTAGAAATTTTCTGTCATAAATTTCTCTCATCTTCTTTGACTAGTCTATCCCAGTCCCAATATTCAAATTCTCGTCTCAACTACCAAGATTTTCTTAGTTACTATAGGTCTGCTTTACAAACAAGATATTATTTAAAGGCAAGAAGCAAAGACTTTAAAAATGACACAGTAAGTCTCTTACATACAATAGCCTTCTTTTTTTATAGTGGTGTCGATTTGTCTTCATTTAGTGACTTACATACTAATACTGTTGCAGCTGCTGGTGATTACAAACCGCTTTCTTCTTTAGTTTTTCACGAAAAAAAGTTTAAGTCTAAACGATATCTTAGTGAATTTAAAAAAGCTATTATTGAAACAAAGATTTTTTCCAAAGCACTTTCTCAAGGTACAAAGAAACTCAATGAGAGTCTCTACAATAAAGCTTTACAAGGATATCATGGAGGAGTGACTTGGTCTGATTTTGATTTGAATTATACAATCAGCCTTCCTAGTGTTAAATTCACAGTTGTAGACAAGAAGAGTCGACATAAGGTGAAGTTTATCAGAATGTCTACACCAAACATAGGTAGTGATGATCAGTCCTACATTGCTCCTGAGTTTTTAGCTTACTTAAGATCTTTAAAAAGTAGGCGCTTAAAGCATGTTTATATAAATTTGCAAGACAATAGGAATATTAGTTTTAAATCTTCAAATAATGCTAAAGATATGTTGCGATCGGTTGGAATTAATTACGATTACTTTCGCTCGAAGGCTCTTGAAGATTTAAATAAAAACGATGAATTAAAAGATACGGTTGAGGTGATATCTTTATCAAAGGACAATGACTTTTACAATCAAACAGGTGTTTACCACAGTACTCAAGAGGAGCCGTTAAAGTTTTTAAATAAATTTTCAGAAATACTTTTTAATACAAAAGGTTCTGGATATCATTTTCCAGAAAAATGGTTAAAGAATCATTCTCAGGAAAAGAAGGACCTTAATCATATTTTCGCTTTGTTGATGGACCTTCTTTTTCCTAACAAAAATATTTTAACTACTGATGATAAACAAGTTTTTATTGAAATAGCTTATTTCTTTATTGCTGATTATGCATCTCGTCGAGTTTATTCTATAAATCTATCTTGCAAAGATGGAATTGATCGAGCTGGCTCTTCTAACGCTCTTGCTTATTTTCTTTATAGTCTAGTAGAAGCTCTAGAAAATAGACTAAGTAAAAAGGATTTTAAAATACGCATAGACTCCTTAAATGGAGTTATTTTTTCAGATGCCCTTTTAGTTAAAAAAAGAGTTATTCTTTATTCTCGTTTTAAAAATTTTAAGAAGGCTTCATTACATATTCTTGACCTATTAATGGGAGGAAAAGACAATCAAGAAAAATTTTTGAGACTTTTAAACTCAAAAAAGCTCTCGAATGTATTTTTGTCTATGAAAAAGTAAAAATAATAAAACTTTAAAATTCATGACCACAAAAAGATTTTGTAAGTTGAGAAGCCAATCCAGTATATGTATCAGGTGACAATTTTTCAATTCGTTCTTTATCCTTTTGATTAAGACCTTTGCATGAAGAAATAAACTCTTTCATTATTTCTTTCGTTATGCTTTGTCCTCTGGAAAAGGTCTTAAGTGTTTCGTAAGCTCCCTCGATGCCGTTTCTTTTTAAAAGAGTTTGTATTGGCTCAGCAAGCACCTCCCAGCTCTTGTCTAAGTCATCAATTATATTTTGATGATTTGCGTCTATTTTACTTAGACCTTTCAGCAAGGATGTTTGTCCAATCAGAAAGTAGCTTACCATACTTCCTAAAGAACGAAGAACAGTCGAGTCACTTAGGTCTCTTTGAAATCTTGAAATCAGTAGCTTTTCTGCTAAGTGATTGGCTAATGTAGAACATAGCCCGTAGTTTCCTTCTGCATTTTCAAAGTCAATAGGATTTATTTTATGAGGCATGGTTGAAGAACCAACCTCGTTTTTGTAAGATTTTTGCTTTAAATAACCTAATGAAATATAGCCCCAGAGGTCACGTACCATATCAATTGAAATGGCGCACATTCGGCTTAAAGTATGACAGTATTCTGCTATATAATCATGACTTTCTATTTGGGTAGTATAAGGATTCCAAGTTAATTTTAATCTTTTTTCAATAAAATCTTGAGAAATTTTTATCCAGTCAACTTCAGGAAAGACAAAAGCATGGGCATTATAATTACCGACAGCACCATTGATCTTTCCAAGTATGGCTGTATCTTTCAAAATCTTATTTTGTCTTTGTATACGCCAAGCAAAAACGCAAAACTCTTTTCCCAATGTTGTTGGAGATGCTGTTTGTCCATGAGTTCGTGATAGCATGGAAAGTTCTGCATGTTGAAAACTAAAACTTTTAAGTTTTTTAATAACTTGTTCATTTATAGGTAGCAGAAAATTTTCAACAGCATCTTTAAGCATTAAAGCGTAAGAGAGGTTATTGATGTCTTCAGATGTACAAGCAAAATGTATAAAATTTAGTATTTTAACATCTAAATTTTTTTCTGATAAATAGTCTTTTAGGTAGTACTCAACTGCTTTTACATCGTGATTAATCACATTTTCTTTTGATTTCACTAGCACTGCGGCATTTTGGGGTATGTTTTTTAAAGCTTGATGAATAATTTTATCAGCATGTTTTACTTGGCTTTCTGAAAATAATTTTTTAACTTGTGGGATACCCAAAAGGTGTAGAAGCCATTGAAGCTCTACTTTTATTCGATACTTGATTAATGCCCCTTCACTGACATAATTTCTAAACGTTTCAAGTTTATTTCGATATCTGCCGTCGAGAGGACTTATTGCATTGATGGTTTCATTGCTAGTATTCAATTTCTCTCTCCAAAAGGTTTATTCAGTTATATAAGTCGCCATGATCGCATATAAGAATAGCTTTATATGAACATAGACAAGATAGGAAGTTCATTTTATAACTTGATTTATTGAATTTCGATGAATGTATTACAATAGGAATTTATATTATGGCACAAGTCTCGGTAATTATTGGTGCTCAGTGGGGAGATGAAGGTAAAGGGAAATGGAGTGATATCCTTGCAAAAGAGGCTGATTTAGTCGCACGTTTTCAAGGAGGTAACAATGCTGGACATACTCTTTACATCGATGGGCAAAAAATTGTTCTTCATCAACTTCCTAGTGCGGTTACAAGAAAAAATCAAGATCTTGCCGTAACGTGTGGAGCTGTCGTTCATCCTGTTTCGCTTATTGAGGAAATCGAAGAGGTAAGATCATTTGGAATGAACGTTAGCTCTAAAAACTTATTTTTATCTAAGGCTGCACATATTGTAACCCCTTGGCATATTCATGTAGATAAAAAAAACGAGAAGTCCTCTTTAACATCATTAGGATCGACGAAAAAAGGGATTGGTCCAACATATAGTGCAAAAACAAAGCGTGTTGGGTTAAACCTTGCTCAGTATATCGATGGTAGCCTTAGACAAAAGTGGCTCAATAAAATGATTGCTAGTGAACTTGGTTTCGAAGATTTTTATCAAAAAAACTTGCCAGAATGGGAAAGTTTTTTCTCTCATGCAAAGCTTTTAGAGACTTTTGTCACTGATGTTGAAACTAAAATTAGGCAGCTTATTTATCATAGTGATAAAAATATTCTTTTTGAAGGTGCTCAAGGGACACTTTTAGATAATACACACGGGACTTACCCATATGTGACTTCAAGTTCTACGATCAGTAGTGCTGTAGCAAATAATATTGGTTTTGATCCAAGGAAAATTAATAAAATTTACGGTATTGCCAAAGCGTATTTAACTCGTGTAGGTGATGGACCTTTTCCCACAGAAATGCATGATCAAGTGGGGCAAGACCTTATGGAAAAAGGTAGTGAATTTGGTGCAACAACTCAACGGCCAAGACGATGTGGGTGGTTAGACCTTGTGGCCCTCAAGTATGCTTGTGAGGTTAATGGTTTTGATGGGCTGTTTCTAAATAAACTCGATATCTTATCTGGCTTTGATAAGCTAAAGGTTGCAACACATTATCGCCATCCACGTTTGGGGAAATTAGAAAGCTTTCCTCAGTGTGCGTCAACTCTTAGTGATTGTAGTGTTGAATATGAAGAGTTTGAAGGATGGGGTGATAGTTTATCAAAAACAGGTTCCATTGAAAGTTTGCCCGAGCAAGCACAAATTTATATTGAAGCTATTGAAAACTACTGCAAAACTCCAATTTTATGTGTCGGTACTGGTCCATATCGTGACTCTTTTCTAACAACCCAAGCCTATAGTCTTCATAACTGAAAGAATATCTTAAAGCTTTCTTAAGAGAAGGCTTTTAATATAACTTTCAAGGGGACTAACGTCATAAGTACTGAGATTTTTTAAACACTCTAATGCTTCATTTATATGAGATCTTGCAATATTCAAGCAAGTTTCTTTATTGTAAAGAAGAGGAAAACAAGATTTTTTTTGCTTTAGGTCTTTATTGGAGGTTTTTCCTAAGAAGCTATTTGAGTCAAGAATATCATCAATGATTTGATAGGACATACCGATATGCTCACCTAGCTTGGTGAATTTTAGTACATCTTCTTTACAACACGGTGCACTCAAAGCTCCAATTGTACAAGCTGCACTTATAAGCTTTGCTGTTTTGTGGAGGTGGATATCATTTAAAGTATCCTCACTTATGCCCTCGCGGTCTGTCCAATACATATCAAGCATTTGTCCATGAAGCATTCCTTTGCTCCCAGCAGCGAGAAACAATTGCTTGTAAATTTCTAAGGTGTTTTCGGACTTGTTGGTTTCGTTTGAGAAATCTTCGTTATACGGGTCTTGAATCATTTGGAAAGCATCGGTCAAAAGAGCATTTCCAGCAAGAAGAGCTGTTGCTTCATCAAACTGTACATGGACAGTTGGCCTTCCGCGTCTTATTTTATCATTATCAAGGCACGGCAAATCATCGTGTATCAAGCTATAACAGTGAATCATTTCTATAGCTAGTGCACTGGGTGCTGCTGAAAAGATATTCCCACCTACTGTGCGATTGCACAGCAAAGTCAGAATTGGTCTAACGTATTTACCTTGTCCTTGAAAAGCATACTTTATTGCTTGAGATAAACGGTCAGTTTTATTGTAGCGCTGTTCAATAATTTTTTTAATAGAATAGTGAATAAACTCTTTGAACTCTTCAATTAAATTGTGGTGACTCATTTGTATACTCAATTAGTTGTGTCTTTTTGCCATAACTTTACCCCTTCACCTGTGTGATCCGGGATAATGGCGTAATTAGAGCATTTCTTTTTTAATGAAGCAATCAAAGTTTTTTGAAAAAATTTTTCTGAAATAATATGTATGTTTGGTCCAGCATCAATTGTGAAATATGCTGGTAGGGATCTTGAGTTTCGTTCTTTGATAAACCAGCTCAAAAAGTCAAGACTTGCTTGGTTTAGATATTGGACAGAAGGACAAGAGGTCATGATAATACTGTGCATTTCCAGAGCCTCTTGTTCCAGTAATGGGCCTAGTTGATTCAGATCTTTTTTGGAAATTGCTGTTTTTATCTTTTTTTCACGTTCTTCAATTTGAGCTAAGCGAATTGAATAAAGTGGGCTTGTCCAAGCAAGCTTATGAGCCTCAGTTGAGCTGATTAATTTGGTTTCAGGTGAAATTAAAACAATTGTATCTGCAAGCTGCCAATGCTTAGAATTAAAAAGCTCCGTAACTTTCCCCTCTTTTTCCCATAGCGTAAACCCTGAAAAAAAACTGCGACAAGCACTACCTGAGCCAAGACGAGCAAGAGATGCGATTTTTTCGAGACAAAATCCTTTTTTCTCGAGATCCTCTATACTTCGACAGTCTAGCCAAGCGGATAAAGCAGAAAGAGTTAAAGCACCCAATCCGCTTGCGCTACTGGCAATTCCACAGCCGGATGGAAAACTATTTTGTGTTACAATACGAAGTTTCGAGTTAATTTTTAGATGTTGGCTTAAAGTGTTGAGGTGGGTGGAGACTTTTTGAGCAAATGGTGCATTCACTTCTAAACGTTCTTTATTGTAGAACAGTTCATGCTGATTTCCATCGATAGTACTTGCCTCTGTTTCTGTGTAAGAGTTGCTGAGTGTCATAGACAAGGAGTTGTTAGCTGGTATCTGTAATTGAGAATTTTTTTTTCCCCAATATTTCAAAAAAGCAATATTGCTTGGCACCCTAGCACAGTAAAGCTTTTTCATCTTGAATCCCTTCATAAGAAGCGGAGTAGTGAACTCCTTTGTTGTCGATGGTATACTCTTCTTTACGCCAGCCGAGATTTTCAAAGACTGTATTAACTTCTTCAAGTTCTTCTTTTTTACCAAAAACTAAGACTGCGTCTTCACCTCCAGCTCCTGTTGTTTTATAAGTCCACTTTTTATCTAAGCCTTCTATACCATTTAGTTTGCCTGCAAGTAAGTGAGGAAAGTGAGGTGAACGAGCAAGAATTTTTCTGTGCTTTTGATTTAGTGAAAAAAGTTCACCCAAACTTTGAGAACAGTAACTTTCTGTAGAGAGTATGTGACTTATTTTTGCAACAAGACAAGAAGAGTAGGTCAGAAAAGATTTATATTCACCACAATCTTTTAACCATTGGTGTGTA
>PASJ01000045.1 GCA_002711925.1 Pseudobdellovibrionaceae bacterium
AAACAACAAAAAAAATAAATTTTTAGCAAAAAAATGACTTAAGACAAAAGGAATACGATCATATGTTAATTACAAAAAAAATCACCATTAACTGCCCTATTAAAGAAGCATATAATTATCTTCTAGACTTTTCTCAAATATACGAATGGGACGAAAACGTAGAAGAGGCCCAGCGACAAGATCTAGGAAAGATCCAAGTGGGTTCAAAGTTTAATTTGATTTATAGTATTTGGGGTAAGAAATTTAAACTTCAGTATGAATTAATAGATCTAAGTGAAAAATCTTATTTACATTTTCAATCCTTATCTAATAACTTTTGTTCCGACGATAAAATTATCTTTGAAGACCTAGGTGAGAAAAAAACTAGAATAACCTATAAAGCTAAAATTACATTAAAAAATAAATTGAGTCATTTTCTTCTTGAAATATTTATGAAAAAATCTGGAGAAAAAATTATAAAAAAAATAAAAACTTGTCTTGAAAAAAAAGAATCTAATTATAACAAAGACAGATCTCTTAATCTCGTAAACCTATCATACCGTTTTTCAAAAAAAGGATGGAACAAAAGAAAAAAAAGTTTTACTATGCTACCTTCCATAAAAAAGAAAATTCTTATCACGGGTCCAACATCAGGCATAGGAAAATCTGCAGCATATACTTTAGCCGGTAAAAATTGTGATTTAATCCTAATAGCTCGAAATGAAGAAAAGCTAGAATCTTTAAAAAATGATTTAAAACAAAAAAACTTCAGCCAAGAGCTCAGCTCATATGTGTGTGATATTAATGACCTTAAAAAATTAAAGAAAGTTTGTCAAAAAATTGAGGCTGATGGACACAAAATCGATGTTCTTATAAATAATGCGGGAGCGCTATATAATGAAGAAAAATTGATAGATGGTGTAGAAAGAACAACGATAACTCATGTTTTTGCCCCGTGGTTTTTAAGCTTGAACCTCCTTGGACAGATGAATAAAAAAAGCTGTATTATAAATGTTTCTTCTGGTGGAATGTACGCAAGCAAACTAAGTCTCAAAGAGCTTAAAAAATCAAAGTCACCTTTTTCAGGTTCTAAGTCATACTCACAAGCTAAAAGGGCAATGGAAATAGTTTCTTCGGGATTAAATAGTGAACTTAAAAATAATGACATAAGAGTTCATACTATGCACCCCGGGTGGGCCGATACACCTGGGGTTTTATCGAGCCTACCTGGGTTTTATAAAGTAACAAAACGATTCCTAAGAACTCCATTTCAAGGTGCAGATACTTTGGTTTGGTTAGCTTTGAGTAATCCAAAAGATGGAGGTGAATTTTGGTTAGACAGACAAATACAAAAAAAACATCTATTTGATTCCACATTAAACAGTAAAGGTAGTTATCTAAAGTTAAAGAATTTTATAGAAAGTCACATTTTAAATTTGGAAAAATAATGACGATACCAAGATTAAAACGAATTGCTTACGGTGCTGCTGAGCTTGGAGTTAGTGGTTCGGAAGTTATGATACGTGTTTCTCTTTTGATTTTTTATACCCAAACTGTTGGTCTTGAGCCATATTTAGCCAGCTATGCAATTGCCATTGGAGTCATATGGGATGCTATTACTGATCCACTGATGGGTCATATTTCTGATGCAATCTCCATTAATGGTGAAAAGCGTCGACCTTTTTTTCTACCAGCAGCAATAGGTCTTGCGGTTTCTCTTATATGTCTGTTCAATGTCCCGAGCCTTGATTCTCAAATTAAGAAATTCATTTATCTTTTTGTCACCTATATTTGTACCAACACATTTCTGACAATTTTATCTGTTCCCCACACCGCATTTGCGGGTGATATCAGTCGTGAAAAAAATATCAGAATGGAGCTCTTTGGTTGGCGAATGCTGTTTTCAAATTTTGGACTTCTTTTAGGTACTGCCATTCCAGCAATAGTCACTTCTTATCTAGGCTATTTTAGCTCAGCAGATGCTGGAGCTAGTTGGATTATGGCAGCGATTACAATTCTTGGAGTTTTAACGACGCTTTTATCAACATCCGGACTGGATCAGGTCAAAAAAAGTCAAACTCAGCAACATAGTTTTAAGACTTATAGGCAAAACTTAAGTCAAATTTTATCGAACAAATCATTTCTGTGGTTACTTATAGCATATATGGTTGCCACAATTGGTTTAACGCTTAACTCCAGCCTTGCTCTCTACTATTATACATTTTACCTACGCTTAGACGATGTGACGATCAGAGCAATTATTGCTTTTTTTATGCTTATTTTTTGTCTTGGTATTCCTTTATGGTTATGGTCCACGAAGTTTTTTCCAAAAAGAAAAATTTTAACTTATAATGTTTTTTCTCTTGGGATTATGACAGTATTTTCCTACCCTTTATTTCCACCTTTAAGTATTTACGGACCTTTAGCTGCAGGACTTTTTGGTGGAATCTTTGTGGCAGCTGTTGTTCTTTTAGATGTTGCTGTTGCAGACCTAGCTGATCAAGAGGCTCAAAAAATAGATAGTCATGAACCAAGGTTAGGGGCATATTTTGGTTTTTGGAAAATGGGCGGAAAATTCAGCCGGGCGTTTGCTCTTATTTTAACTGGTCATGCGCTTACAAGTATTGGCTTTGTTGCTGGGAAATTACCTGATCCAGAAGTATCTTTTTCTATTGCTCTTCTTTTTGGCCCAGGAGTAGGGGGATTTTTACTACTTGCAGCTTTAATACTTTACTTTAAGTTTGAAAAGATTAAAGAATAAAAATTATTTTTTCTAGGATATAAAAAATTGTAATGCAAAAATCTATGAAAGATACGATCATGAAAAATACTTTTAGTATAATAAAATATTTATTTTTCGTAAGCCAAGCGTCGTGTAGTATTTTTGGTGTAAGAACTGTTGAAGAAGTAGCTTTTGAAGTCAAAAAGAAAGACGAAGAAAAAGAAATTCGTTACTATAATGATAGGGTTGTTGCTGAGACAGTTGTTACGGGAAGCTACAAAGACTCACAAAGACAAGCTTTTCGTATTCTAGCAAACTATATTTTTGGAAAAAACACTAAAAAAGAAAAAATTGCGATGACTGCCCCTGTTGAGCATAAAAAAGAAAATGAGAAAATTTCTATGACGGCACCTGTTATGCAAAAAAAAGATGGTAAAGCATGGGCTCTTGAATTTTCTATGCCGTCCAAATTCAAAAGGATTGAAGACTTACCGAAGCCTTTGGACAAAAGAGTCAAACTCAAAAGAAAACCTGGAGGGTACTACGCAGCAATTTCATACAGTTGGTGGGCAAACGAGAAAAAAAATCAAAATAAAACCAATCTTCTCCTCAAATGGCTTGAAAAACAAACAGACTTTGACGTGATTCTCCCCCCCTCTTATGCTGGGTACAACCCTCCTTGGACGATCCCATTTCTACGTCGTCACGAAATCATTATTAAGCTAAAAAAACGAGAGGGGTAAACAAATCATGGCTCAACTTAAAATCGGAATTGCTGGTGCTTCAGGTTTTGTCGGTAGATATCTTATTGAAGAACTATTAAAAAAAGGTTATTCAGTCGTTGCACTCAGTCGCAAAAAAAGATCGAACCATATGAATAAAAATCTGACATGGCACAAATGTGACTTATTCTCGCGAAAAGATACACTTTTGGGTCTTGCTGGGTGTGATGTTGCATTTTATCTAACTCATTCGATGATGCCGTCAGCTAGACTTTCTCAAGGAAACTTTGTTGACTACGATGTCATTTTAGCAGATAACTTTGCCCGATCTGCAAAAGAAAATAAAATTAAGCAAATTATTTATATGGGTGGGATTATCCCAGAAGATGTTTCTCTTAGCTCTCATCTACTTAGTCGACTTGAGGTAGAAAGAACGTTGGCTTCTAGTGAAGTGCCATTAACATCCTTAAGAGCCGGACTTATAATCGGTCCGGAAGGATCGTCATTTCGTATTATGTATAATCTTGTAAAAAGATTACCTATTATGATTTGCCCTTCTTGGACAAGAACTTTATCAAATCCTATTTCTATATGGGATACAATAGAGTCATTAATTTATTGCATTAATAATAAAAAAGTTTTTGCAAAAAAATTTGATATTGGTGGAACAACAACTATTTCTTACTTTGATATGATGAAAGTACTTGGTCAAAAACTTAATCGTAAAAGACTGCTTTTAAGTGTGCCACTTTTTTCTCCTGAATTATCAAAATTATGGGTGAATAAGGTTGCCAGCGCACCGAAAGAACTTGTTTATCCACTGATTGGTAGCTTGAAAACTCACATGATTCCAAATATTCATTATAAACTAGGCGATGACACACTGAACCAAATGAGCTACCACGAGGCGATTGATAGAATTTTAGAAGAAAAAAAAGATTTAAAAAGAACACCTCGAGCCTTTAAGCTTTCTGTCACAAAAGGGGACAAGAGTGTTCGCTCTGTTCAAAGACTCCAAACTCTTTATCGATTTAATGCTCAAGAAGTTTCCGAAAGATATTTTAACTGGTTAAAAAGTAATTTTCCTTTTTTATTTGTGGAAAAGGAAAACAATTGGATTTCAATCTACTTTCGGGGTATAAAAAAACCACTTATTTCATTGTTTAAAGACGAAAAATCTAGTCGAGAAGACTACGCACTATTTTACATAAAAGCGGGACTTTTATCCCAAGAGACGAACCGAGGACGCCTTATCTTCAGAACGATTATTAAATCAAGGTACACTATGGTTGAAATTCACGATTTTATACCTCGGATGCCTTGGTATATTTACAAATATACTCAAGCCATTATCCACCTTGTTACTATGAAAATGTTCAATTTACATCTTTTAAAATTAAAACGTAATATCGTAAATCATACTAAAAGCGAATAAAAAAATTGTTATGATACTCATGCTTTAGAACTAGTAAAATATGTAATGACATATAATTACTTTAAAAGATCAAAAAAATTAACCCTTAATAGGCATAGACAATGATAAAAAAAAAAAGAAGAACTGCCCAATACGAAAGAAAGAATAATCTATCAAAACTTCTTTTTAGAAAAATTTTTCTTCTCTCCTTTTTGTTTTTAGTCTATAACCAACAAATTTATGCCTTCTTTACTAATTTAGAAAACTATTCATCTCTTGATAAGATTGATATTTACTTACAGACAATTGATACTGGAAATAATATTTATGATAATTTTGCTCACACAGCATTAAGAATTCACGACAGAAATACTGGCCGTGATATTGTCTATAACTGGGGGATCTTTGATTTTAGTGATCCCATAAGTTTCTCATTAAAGTTCTATCGTGGTATTTTAAACTATAAACTTGGATACTATCCGTACTCAAGGGCCTTAGCTTATTATAAATTAAATGCTAGAAGCGTATGGCAAGATAAATTAAATTTGAAAAATAAAGAAAAAGAAATCCTTCTTTCACGAATAAACTGGAATCTACTACCAAAAAACAGAGAATATGCCTACCACTATTTTTTTGATAATTGCTCAACTCGCATAAGAGACTATCTCGACGAAGCTATATCAGGACAATTAAAAGAAGAAACACAATACAAAATAACCAATGAAAGTTTCAGAGATATGATCAGAAAAGGGTATGAAACCAACCCTTTTGTTGACGTAAGCCTTGACATCCTAATGAATAGCCGTATTGATAAAAAGATAAGCTTATGGGAAAAAATGTTTCATCCGTTCGATCTGAGAAAAAATCTTATGTCTGCAGGAATAAACCTTATTACCCCAAAAACGACACAGACTTTACTTGACTACCCCAGACTTGAACCTTTTCCTTTGAGTGGATATCAGATAATTTTCATATATTTTTCATTTTTTATTTTTCTTTCCCTTAGCGTTTACCTCTACCAGAAAAGAAAAAAAATTCAAAATTATCATTTATCTTTATTTTATAGATTTTTAGGTATAGGCTGCTTTCCTATTGCTTGTCACGCAAGCGTAACTTGCCTTTTAATGCCAATTACTTGGATAGTTTCAGCTCATAAGGACTTACATCACAATATCAATATAATTGCATTTTTACCCTTTGACTTTATTTTTCTATTAGTCTCCTTGACTTGGATCACCAAAGGACGTCCCATTAGACTGAAACATAACACACACAAGTGGTTTAAAAAATTGATAGTTTTTCATATTATCGTCAGTCTTTCGATGCTTATTATGTATGCTTTAAACCTGTACGATCAAAATAATTCTCGTCTTATCTATAACTTGTTCCCTATTTACTTAATATCCCTTATCTTATACTTTACTTACGGGTCATCAGTATTTATCAAAAAGGATATATCAGTACAAAGATAAAGTTAAAGATAAAGATAAAGATAAAGATAAAGATAAAGACAAAGATAAAGATAAAGATAAAGATAAAGATACAGATAACTTAATTCATCTAAGAATATAACGAATACGTAAAGGTTTTTATGTCAACATCTTCACACTTAACTTACTTTTTCTTAGTTGTACTAAGTAAAGTACTCAAAAAAACACCAAAGACTTTGAAGAAAAAATTCTCTTTATTCTTAGCTTATATCTTATTTGATATCATAAGACTAAGAAGAAAAACCGTTCTTAAAAATTTAAACATAGTTTTTTCTCAGACCTACTCAAAGGACAAATTAATAAGTATGGGAAGATGTAGTCTATATCATACGATTTTAACAATTTTTGAAGCTGTCGAAAGCCATAAAGGAGGTCTTGTCTCAAAAACAACAGTGGTCGGCAAAACACACATGGAAGAAGCTTTAAAAGAAAACAAAGGAGCTTACTCTGTATGTTGTCATTTGGGAAATTTTGAAGTTTTAGGTCCTGCAGGAACAAAGTTTTTTTGTCAAGCTCACGGTATTGCTAAAGCTCTAAAAAATAAAGGCGCAAATAAGTTTTTAGAAGAACTCAGGGAGACAAACGGTATGTCATGGCTCAAAAGATATAAAAAAGGGGATGGTGTTCGCCAAATTAACGATGTTTTGAAAAAAAAAGAGCTTCTTGGTTTTGTTATTGATCACGCTCGACCGAACGAGGAAAGACTGCCTTTCTTTGGAAAAGCTGCCCTTAGTAACACATCTTTAGCGGCAATATGGAGAAAACATAAGGCACCACTTGTCCCAACATTTGTTAGAAGAATAGACTACGGACAACACGAACTATGCTTTCTTCCACAGTTAAAATTAAAAGAAACCTCAAATAAAGAAAAAGATATTACAAATCACACAAAAGAATTTAATAAAATTGTTGAACAAATGATTTTAAAAAATCCAAAACAATATTTTTGGCTTCATAACAGATGGAAATAAAATGGCATTACCTTGACCAAGACACTCTTTAAAAGAACTTCTAAAAGTTTTTCATAAGAGGTCTTTTATCTACATCTAGTACCGGTCTGTTATTTTCACCCATAATTTCTAAAAATTTTTTTAATTGAGACGAACTAAGAGTTGATTTTTCTTTCATAACAAGCCAGAGAACTCCTTGTGAGCAAGGAGGTGTTGTTAAAGAACCATGGAAATAAATATATTTTGTCCAGTTACTTAAAAATTTACTTGGATCGATATCATGACCTTTTTTCTCTACTGTTTGACCTTCCTTTTGAAAGTCTAAAATTGGCTGAAGTAAGGGATTATCAGTTTTAGAAATATCGAATAAGACAGAAATTACAGCTAGATGATGCCCACTATTTTCATGTACAAAATGAGCTTCAAGAGGGCTTGGTTTTCCGTCAATTCTATTTTCACTAGGTGTGTGAAAATGAAATTGCAAAAGACGATATTCGTCACCTAAAATATTTGATGTGCTATTTTTTGCATTAAACTGTACCGTATGCCCATTATTTATAACAGAAAAAGATTCGTTTCGAAAGTTTACACTCAAATAATCAAGCGATGAAAAAGTCTGTGACTCTTTTGTTATAATATTAATTGGTGATTGTTGTTTACCATGGGAGCAAAGTTTATATGCTGGGTCTCGATTCGCCCAAGTTGATGGTCCTTTATTTGTATAATTCCAATCTCCGTGCGCACCTTTTTTTACGTATTCATTATGAGCTTCACGTTGGCGATTCTTCCTCTTTATCTTTACAATTTGTGTTTTTTCTTTTGTTTTTAAAACCTTTTTTTCCTTCGCGTTTAAAACAACATAAAAATTAAAAAACAAAATCATTAAAAAAAACCTTATCATATATTACTCCCCTTCAAAAATTATTATATACGTGAATTTTCCAATACATCTTTCAACAAATCAAGCTTTACAAAAAAAAACTTATAACCAACAACAAACCCCTAAGAAAATGAGACAAAATATTTTTATTCATGAAAATACCAAAAACATATTTTGTCTAAAAACAGGAAAAAAATTCACCCAATGGAAAAATTGTATAGTATTCTAATGATCACAAGAAAAATAAACAGATTATGTAAGCAAGAATTTTCGGAACAAACCAATAAGACAATTGCATTACTTATAGATTTAATTTAACCTCAGTACGAAATATTTCTTTTAAAAGGAGGATTTTAGTGGCAAATCATATTAAACTGAACCTTTTTTTAATTTTTTCATTTTTTTCTACAACCCTAATCAGCATGGAAACGAAAACACTAGGTAAAAAAAACAACAAAAATAATAGAAGCAATAAGAGTGATATTGTTGTTCGAAGAGATATTAAAACATTATCACATATTCTGCCCGTTCGTGAAAGTTTTAATGTCAATCATCTAATAGGATCAGGTGCATTTGGATCTGTTATAGAATTAACAAATATTAAAAAAGATGAATTATACGCACTGAAAGTAATAAGAATGGAATTTGACAATGAAAGTCTTTCCTTCTTGTGTCAGTCATCTTTAAGAGAATCTGACTGCCTGAATAAACTTAA
Organism: Pseudobdellovibrionaceae bacterium; assembly: GCA_002711925.1. Classification (GTDB taxonomy): domain Bacteria; phylum Bdellovibrionota_B; class Oligoflexia; order Oligoflexales; family Bog-1112. Next base: position 8,873 of record PASJ01000045.1, read on the forward strand.
CCACCCTAATCTTATCCACCAACTTGAAAGCTGGTATTTTGAAAGTGACACAAGTTTATATATATGTTTTCTTTTACCTAGAATGGATTTTAGTTTAGAAAGATATCTTGAAGTTCAGACAGAAGGTCAGCTTCAAACAGAAGGAAATAGATCGAGAGCATCTTTTTATATATATCAAATATTATGCGGGTTATCTTACCTACACCAAAGAAATATTATCCACAGAGACTTAAAACCAGGCAATATTCTTATAAAAAAAGATGGTTCTCTTAAAATTGCTGATTTTGGTTTATCAAGAAACATCCAAAGAAGAAGAAGAGATAAAAAAAATTATAAAGAAGATGATAAAGACACAAAAATGTCAAGCTATGTTGTGACAAGATGGTACAGAGCACCAGAAATTATTTTAGGCCTTGAATATGGAACAAAAAGTGATATCTGGTCCTTAGGTTGTATAATAGCTGAAATGTATTTCAAATATCCACTTTTTAGAGGAAAAAACTCTTTCGATCAATTAAATATACAACTTAAAAGCCTTGGACTTGATTTGTCTTTTATCAAAAAATATAAAGGTCATTTCCCCCAATATATCAAAGCATATTTAACTCCACGTAAGGGGAATGATACTATAAACTCAATAAAAAAGAGGTTACACTCCAAAGAAGCATACAAACTTATTGACTCTATATTGAGAATTGATCCTGATCAAAGAAAAGAAGCTCACGAATTGCTAAAGTTTTGTCAATACAGTGAATGGGAGGTAGGAGATCTAAATTTTTCTAAGGTATCTCCTGTGCAAATTGAAGACTGCGAAAACATGAATGACTTAAAAAAATCTATTATGAAACAAAATATTTAAAAATCCATCTTGAGTAATTTTTCTTATATCACAACATAAAAATTATATTTCAAATTCGAACAAACTTGAAAAATTTTTCCCTCGACAAAATAGAAAGTTTTTATTCATGAAAATAATTTTATATATCATATTTTTTCTGTCATATAGTCCTTTAGTATTTTGCGCGGAATCAAATGATTTAAAAGAAATAAATCTTTTAGATTCAAACCCCAAAAAAAACATATTCTGTGAGAATAATCCTCCTTTTTTTTATAGACTTTTTACAAAAAAAAATACGGTAGATCCTCACACTGGTTTTACTGAAAAAAAAGAGCAAGAAACTAAAACATATATTCTTGGAACCTGTCATATTGTCCCTTTTAGTCAGCTTCCAAAACTGGTTCAGAAAATAATTAAAGAAATAACAAGACAAGATAATGCTTATGCTATTTCAGAATGTGGTAATGATAAAAATGAAAGTGAAGATCAACACATAGAATACGATACGCTTTTTGCGAAATTACTTGAAATAGAAGAGTTTAAGAACAACGATCCTCAAGATGACAATTGGATTGAGCACATTGAATGTATCAAGGAAGTCATAGGACCACTGTCTTCTGTACTTTTGTGTAAAAGTGAAAAATTACTTGAAATTTTTTCCCAACTAAAACCATTTATTGCTCTAGAAGTTTTAAATAAAATGAGTCTTCAAATTGAGCTTAACATTATTGATTCTGGTGAATTAACAGGATACTCAGAACGTAAAGGAATGGACAGAACCTTGAGCCAGATGTTTAAAAAAGATATAGGTCTTGACACTGTGAAGTTAAGATTTGAATCTGATCTTGAAAATATAAAAGAAAAATCAAAAACTTTAGATCATATTCCATCGATATACGGCCTGAAAGTAAAATTTAAATTTGTATGTGAAAAATTATCTCAACTCTTGAGCAAAGAAAAAAAATATATTCCTGACGAGGAATTTCTTAAACTTTTAACTGATGAATACGAAAATATTGCTGACAATATCAATAACCCCAATTTTATTCTACCAAAAGCAGATTCTAGCATCACTTATCGAAATATGGCATGGTTAAACTACCTATCTGAAGATCTAAGGGGAGAAAATGCACAGATTCCTAAGCTCATTTATGTCGGGAGACTACACTTAGAAGGCCCAAGAGGTCTTTTGGAGCTTCTTGAAGAAGTAGGATTTATAATTAAAAAAATTAAAAGAGATCCCTTAAGTAAAAAAATTATATATACTACAGAGACTTACTCCTCGAAAAAAAAATGACTAGAATATAAGAATCATCAAGTTATTTTTTTTTCGAATCTTGAGACAACTATTTTCCAAAAAATAAATATGTTTCATTTAGTCATCATATTTTTATGTATTGATTACTAATCCTAGTTGGAGTTATGCTCATTTATATATTAATTAGAAAAAATCGCTATAATGTTTTTCTTAAAATAGTCTTCCTTATCAATTTTAATTTCAAGCTCAGAAATATAAATATGATCTATAAGATCTATAAAAACATTTTTGTCGCGGTAAAAATCTTTTGGTGTTGTTACAATAACTTCGTCTTTTGTAAAATTTTTCAATATCTTTGATTTTTTTATACTACCATGGTCTGAGAAAAAAAACTGTTTCGAAAAGGTAAGACCTAAGTTTTCAAGAGATCCTTTGAAAAATTTGGGATTTGCAATTCCACATATAAGACAGATATTTTTTCTTTTGGAATCTAAAAGATGAGCATCTTTTTTTGATCTCGGCCATAAACTCTTAAATGATAAGTTAAATGTATTTGAATGCTGCAAAATGGATTGAATTTGTTTATTAGTACAAGATGATTTTTCTCTATCAGAGAAAAAAACGACTTGTGACCTCCTAAGACTGGTGTAGGGTTCCCTAAGGATTCCTTGAGGTAGTAAACGGGAAGGATTTTTTCCTACAACAACAATATCAAGATCTCGATAAAGTCTTCGATGTTGAAACCCATCATCCAAAATCCAGCAATATTTTCTGCGAGGAAACTTTGATAAAAACCAATTGGCTCCAAAATACCGGTCTTTTGAAATAACGATAGGAACGTCAGGGTGTTTAGCTGAAAGCATCGAAGCTTCATCAGAATTAATATTTTTATGACTTTCGTTGGTATCTAAAATTTTTTCATTCAAAAGAACTGCAACACCCTTTGAGCTTAGGCCACTCTTATATCCTCGACTTAGTATGACCAGATTTTTATTTTCTTCCTTCAAAATACTTACTATTTTCGATACGAGTGGTGTTTTCCCAGAGCCTCCGACTTCAATACTGCCGACTGATACACATTTCCCAGGCAACTTTCTTATTGAAAAAATTTTAAAATCATACAGTAAATTTCTGAAGTAAACTATTCCAAAAAAAATTAAAGAGAAAGGGAAAAGAATCATCCGAGAAGTTTTATTACTTTGAATATCTTTTAAAAAATCATTGTGGAGCATATTGACTCAAAATATTTTTATTGTCTTTTATGGTAGAAAAACTATTTATACCAGTAGATAAGTTACTACCATTTTCTATTTGAATAATATCGTCAAAATATTTCAATGAAGAATATCTGTGTGTTGCTGAAACAATAATTTTATTTTCTCGTTTAGCCTTTTTTATTAAAGTATCTAATATTTGATTTTCTGTTTTTTCGTCAATTGCAGAAGTTGCTTCATCTAAAAACACAAACTTTTTATCTCTCATTAAAGTGCGAACTAAAGCTAAGCGTTGCAGTTCGCCTCCAGATATATTGACTCCAATAGCTTTAATGTTTGTTTGGAGTTTGTTCGGCCATCTAGATATTTTTTCTTTGAGCCCAACCATTTCTAAAAGCTCCCAGAGAAGAGGAGTGAGGTCTTTTTTCTCTTTTTCTAATGAGTAAAAAAGGTTTGACTCAAGAGAACCTGTAAAAAGAAATGGACTTTGAGTGACAATTGATGATTGCCGAGACAACTCATCCCAGTTAATATTAGCTTCCCAAACGCTTGGTGAAATAATTCCTGAAAGAACCCTTAAAAGAGTTGATTTTCCCGAACCACTAACTCCAGTTAAAGCTACAGCTTGACCTTCTTTCAAAACTATATTTTTAACATCTAAAATCTTTTTCTTTTCAAAGGAAAAACTACAAGAATCTAGACAAAGACTTTGAGATTTGACTAATTTTTTTTCGTCTTTTTTACTAATCAAAGGCTCGGAATGATCCATAAAAAAACTTAAACTTTTCTTCAAAGCTCCTCGAGTTTCTTGAAATTTGGCAAATTGCTCTCCTAAATTTTTTAGAGGACGAATAATAACACCAAGAGCTACAAAAAACGAAATAATATTGGAAGGAACTATTTTAAACTTAAGAAAGATACTATTTGAGTAGATATAAAAAATAGATGCTAAAATAAAAAAACCGATGATTTCTGTGATCGGAGCAAAAGAAATACGTATAAAAATTGATCTAAATAAATATTTCATATACCTATTATTAAAATTAGAGAATATTTCTATTTCTCTTTGTTTTCCATTTAAAGCTTTAATAAAATCGAATCGTTTTCTTAAATTTAATATTTGATTAGAAATTTCGGACAACTCATTTTGAATAACTTGAGAAAAAAAGGATATTTTTTTTGCAAACCGCCCCATACACATTGAAACTAAAGGAACAAAAAGAAGTAGGTAACAAGCTGTGGGCCAGTGTATAATGCACATGGTTAGAAACGCTGCAAAGATTATAATAAAATCTTTGATAAAACAGTTAAGAATATCAACAATTCTCAATTGTAAATTAAGAACATCATTCATCGCAATTGACATCCACTTTGCCGGAGACATTTTTTTTATCACTAAATAGTCTTTTTTAAATAAAACTGAAAAAAAAGCATCTCGATAAACTTTAACAAAATAAAGACTCATCCTACCCATACTGACTTGATAAACATAAGAAGCAATATTTTTGAAAGCGCCGGAAGCAAGAGCCATAGAAGGAATTATCCACAAAAGATACTCTTTAGTAAGCGAATAATTGATCAGGCCTTCAAATGGTAAATTTACTATGGATGGATATAGCTCTACCAACTTAATAATTTTTTTTTGTTCATCAACTTGGAACATCAACTGTATAAAAGGACCAACGGAAACAATCAAAATAGCCTGAGAAACTCCTAAAACGATAAGCGCTAAAATAAGTTTAGGAAAATTTCCTTTTTGGGAAGAAATAAACTTAGAAAAAATATATTTTTGCATTAGTCTTTTTTTTGCAGGATCATTGTCTTTAAGCATCATAACTAACGACAAATACCACGGGAACACCCTGAAAGAAAGTTTAAAAGTAATGATTTCATTGATGAATCTGGAGTGTTTTCTTCAATCATTTTTACTGCGCAACTTAGAGGTAAATTCATTCGATACAAGAATTTATACATCTGCTTAATATCAGCAATCTGATTTTTTGAAAACTTATTCCTTGCAAGACCAATTTGATGAATCCCTTTTGGCTTTGCATGGTTTCCGTGAACAAGAACAAATGGAGGAACATCCTGAGAAACCATAGCTCCACCAGCAATCATAGAATAAGAGCCAACTTTGATAAATTGGTGACAAGCCGAGTGACCACCGAGAATAACATGATCTTGTATTTCGATATGGCCAGCTAAAGAAACTCCATTGGCAAAGATACAATGATCACCAACGAAACAGTCATGAGCAATATGTGAGTTGACCATAAAAAGGTTATTTGAACCAATCTTCGTGATGCCTCCCCCACCTACAGTTCCCAGGGAAATATTTGAATACTCTCGAAAAATATTATCCGAACCACAAATTAGCTCTGTATTCTCTCCGCAATATTTTAAATCTTGCGGTTCTGTCCCAATTGTTGCAAAGGGCCAAATCGAAGAGTTTTTATCGATAAAAGTTTTACCCGTAATAACAGCATGGGAATGAACTTTTACATTATCGCCTAGCTTTACTTGTGACCCAATATTAGAAAAAGGACCAATCTCAACACCAAGGCCTAATTCTGCTCCATTTTGAACAATTGATGTGGGGTGAATTTTCACTTGCAGTGATGTCAAAAAGTGCCCTCCCGCTTACAAAAAGTTAATTCATATATGCAGAAAACTTAACAAAAGCAGCAACTTCTCCAGAAACTTTGGCTGAACCTTCAAACCAAAAAAATTCCTTGCGCTGTTTTATGATTTTAACCTGATAATTCAATGTATCACCAGGAATAACTTTACGCCTAAACCTGGCTTGACTAATTTCTGTTAGAAGAATAGAGCTTCCATCACCACCAAAAGACAACCTACCTAAAATAGCTGAGGCTTGGGCAAGACCTTCAATAATGATAACGCCAGGTAACACAGGATTACCAGGAAAATGACCTTGAAAGACCGGGTCGGAAATTGTCACATTTTTAACAGCATGAATGTGAGAATGAAGATCCATTTCTAGAACTTTGTCTACAAGTAAGAATGGATACCTATGAGGTAAAACTTTTTGGATAACATCAATATCAAAAGGAGGGTGACACTCAATCATAGCCAAAACCTTCTGCAAATATCACTTTTTTGAAATAGCACCGTTAAGATTTGTTAAAGATTCTTTGTTATACTTTTCAATTACCTCGTCTGTAAGATCATAAGCTTCTTTTGCATAAATGATTCCTGAGTTGTTTTTTTCGTAAACAAGTGAAAGGTTTTTTGTCTTTGAGATTTCTTGAGTTATTTTAGCAACTTTCAAAGCAAGCTTTTGTGTTATGTCAAACTCTTTACGCTTCAAATCCATACGAACAAGCTCTTGATCTTTTTGAAATGATATCATCATTTCTTGGATTTGCTTTTGTTTTCTCATTTTAGCTTCATCCGACAGCATTGATGCCTGTGAGTTATACTCTTCAGTAAGTTTATCTAATTCTTCTTTCTTGGCTTTAAACTCAACTTCTTTCTCTCTAAACTCTTTCTCCAAACGAGAACTTTCTACCTTACCTTCTTCGACTGTGAGAAGGACTTTTTGCATATCAATGACCCCGAAAGAATCCACTGACTTCTTGTTAGCATAAACGCCACTAGTGCAGAAACTAACAGCAAGGGCCAAAAGCAACCTAATAGCTTGAACTTTCATTATTTTTCTCCCATTTATAAAAATATAATTAATACCCTAGTGTAAAAATAAACACAGGGCTACCAAAATCTCCCTTATCCTTATCATAAGGATACGCCCACTCGAAACGGAAAGGAGCAATTGGTGTTATCCAGCGGAAACCAAAGCCTACATCATAGTGTAAGTCTTTAAAAGTAAAATCTTCGCCCTCATTAAAAACCTGACCAGCATCTGCAAAAAGTACTGTTTTTATACCAGCTTCTGGTATTAGTGGAATAAAGTATTCGAACTGATACAGGAACTTTCTGTCCCCGCCAGATTGGTAATTAAAAAACTCAGACATGGGCGAATTACCTCTTTTCTCTATCGGACTAATAGCAGAAAAGGCATAACCTCTTAGATCGTTAAAACCACCGAGGCGATAGCGTTCAAGCTGGGGTAAAGGCTCGTCTCCCAAAGTACTTAAAAACCCAAATGAAATGTGATTCTTTACATATGTTCTGAAGCTACTCGTAAAATCAAAAGGGATATAATAGTTAAGATTGAAAAGAGTCTCCATAAACTGGTAGTCGCCTGCCAAAATCTTCATAGTTAACTTGTGCGAAATTGACATAGAAAGCCCGTCGGAGGGATCAAGGTAGTTGTTGAGGTCATTTCTTGTCAGACTAAAAATCATACTATTTTGAATACCATCAACCTTACCATTATTAAAAAATGAAAAAGACTCTTCTTGGTTAATGTTACTATGCTTTATAGAAACAGAGCCCCTTACAAGCTCAAAAAGTCTTCGACCCAGGGTTATGTCAGTATTAAATCGCGTTTCGGGTACTTCCACCAAAAGGGCGTAACGAGTTTTTTGTGCAGCATAGGAAATATTAAAAGCCAAAGACCAGTCACTATCATTAACCTTAGGGTCTGAAAAACTAAGATCGAATTTATAGTCATTACTAGCAGCCCATTTTAAACCCAGAGTTGTTGTCCACCCCTGACCAAACTGATTTTTTTCATCGTATCTACCTTGACCAAAAAAAGACTGACGTGTCTGTCCACCTGGATTATAACCTAGTTGTGCTTGTAATTGGCCAGTTGACTTTTCTTTTACTTTAATTTGTACATCAACAAGCTCAGGCTTGTCTGATCTTCTTTGCTTTATCAACTGAACTTCTTCAAAAAAACCAAGACGCTCAATTTTACGTTTTGATTCACTCAACTTTGTGCCGCTGTAAAGCTTAGCATCGCTAATTTCTATTTCTCGACGTATGACGTTGTCTCGGGTTTTAGTATTGCCTGTTATATTTACCTGCCCAAAATAAACCTTTTCGCCCTTTTTTATTTCGTAAATTAAATCTAGTAACCCAGATTCTTTGTTGAACTTTGTTTTAGGATTTACGTCAACCGACGCATAACCCAAGTCACCATACTTATCAACTATGGTTTCGACGTCTCGCGTAAATGAGGTGTGTTTGAACAACTCGTTTTTTTTAAGTTTCATTTTAGAGATAAGAAACTCTTCGGTATAAAAATCTTTTCCAACATCACCTGTAACTCTTATGGAATTAACTCGATACTGGGTACCTTCTTCTATGGTAAAGGTAATTCTAGCAAATCTTTTGTCTGAATCTAAAAAAACGATTGGCTGTGCTACCCTAACATCAGCAAAACCATGGTCGCGGTAATAAAAAGCAAGAAACTCTGCATCTCTTTTAAGTATATCTTCTTGAAAAAGTGAATTTGATCCTATAGCTGTTGAGTTTGTAAAGGGACGTGAAAAAATCTTATCCAACAAATCCAACTCGGAAAAATAATTGTTCCCTATAATTTTAAAATCACCAACGTTAAGCTTGCTTGCCTCTTGCACTGAAAAAATGACTGAGACACCTGTATCATGTTCTTTTATCTCGGAAGAAACTCTTATAAGATAAAATCCCTTTTGTCTGTATTTTTTCTCAATATTGCGAACATCCGTTTTAACTGATGCTTCATTAGCAATGGTGTAAAGTTTTGTTAATAAATCGTCTCTCAAATCTGACTCTTCAAACTCATCAAAACCAATAAATTTAATCTCTGTAATAGAAGGCTTTTCTTTGAGCTGAAAAATGAGATGTACCCCCCCATTATCAGGTTCAAGGAAGGCATCAATCTCAGAAAAAAAATTTAAGTTATAAAGTTCTCTAATATCTTTCTGAACTGTATTTCTATCGAGTAAAAAGTTAACCTTTGAACTTAAAACTTGTTTAAGAGCATCATCTTCAACACGATAATTGCCTTCGAAAGTTATTTTTGTAAGCTTTTCTCCATCAGAAGACTTTGCATCAAAAGTCAGAGTCATAAAGAAACTACAAACACTAAAAAAAATAAAACTTTTCCAATTCAAGAATCACCTCAATTAATTATACGACCATCTTCCATCAAAATCTGTTTCGGAAGACGCTTTGCTAAATCTATGTCGTGCGTAACAAGAAGCATGGTCATTTTATACTCATCACACAACTTAAGTAATAAATCTTGTATAACCAAACTTGTTTTCTTATCTAAATTACCCGTAGGCTCGTCTGCTAACAAGAGTTTAGGAGACATAAAAAGTGCTCTAGCAATAGCAACTCGTTGCTGCTCCCCCCCAGACAACTCGCCCGGGCGATGTTTGGCACGAAACTCTAAACCAACCGCTTTTAGAACTACCCACGCTCGATCCAAGCAGTGCTTGGTCGAAAGCTTACCAATCAGACCTGGAATCATAACATTTTCTAAAGCTGAAAACTCGGATAAAAGATTATTCATTTGAAAAACAAAACCAATATTCTTATTCCTGAAACCAGAAAGCTCTAAATCAGATAGCGAAGAAACATCTTGTTGTCCAACAAATAAAGAACCTTGGCTTGGTCTTTCAAGAGTACCAAGAATATGCAGTAGTGTACTTTTCCCAGCGCCAGACCTGCCAGTAATTGCGACTTGGCTGCCTTGAGAAAAGTTTAAGTTCACCCCTTTAAGGGCTGAAACTTTTTGCTTATCGAGCAGGAAAACCTTATGAATATCTCTTAAACGAACACTCATTAATTGAACTCTCAATATGGCTATGTATGGCGCAAGCCTTCAACGGGGTCTTGTCTGGCTGCAAGATATGCAGGATATACAGCAGCAACCAAACTCAAAACACAAGCGCTAAAAAATATGACTATATACTCTTCAAATAAAATTTTCACCGGTAATTTACTCTGATAATAAAGTGCACTTGATAAATCCACAAGATTGAAATAATACAACAAAAAGCAGATACCAACGCCATAACAAGCACCGAGCAAACTACCAAAAAAACCAATAGAAAAACCGTGAATAAGATAAAGTTTCAAAACCTGATTTCTTGACATCCCAAGTGCTTGAAGTAAAGAAATCTGATTTTTCTTATAATAAACAGTCATCATAAGAGTACCGCTAATAGAAAAAGCAGCCACCAAGACAATTAAAAGAAGAATAGCGCTCATGGTATATTTTTCTAACTCTAAGGCAAAAAGAAGAGAACTGTTAACATCTTTCCAGGTTTGAAAATTATACCGCCCCTTTTTTTGCCAAAAATTTATAAACTTATCCACATCTTCGGGTTCCTTCAAATTAACAGCCATACCCGTCACATAATTTTCATCATCCAAACTCTGGTCGTAATCAGGCATAAATTTTCGAGCACGATCAAGAGACGTGATGGCATAACGTGACTCGTGCCGCGGAATAGAGTTGTGTGAAACACCTTTAACAAGAAATCGCTCGGAAATTTTATTGCCAAACAAAACAGATGATAATGAAGTTTGGGGGTTTAAAATATTGATTTCATCCCCTTCATAAACATTTAAATAAGCTGCCAAATCTTCACCCAGTATAATGCCAGGAAGACCTTCACTGCCGCGAGATTCAGAAATCTGGGAGAACATTTCTTTATCCCAGCTTGAAACAAATCCCCAAAGCTTGCCTTTTTTCGACAAATCTAAACCGAGTAAAGCAGCTGGGGCTATATTTTTTTTTCCTTTGATAACCACATCGTTTTTAATAAAAGGCTCTACTTCATGGCCGTTACGATTATGTAATTGGAGAAGTTGCCCTGCCTCACTTGAGTTCAAACTAAATCCAAGTAAAGGGTTTTCAGCAAAGACTTCAACATGGGGCAAACCATCAAACATCTTATGCTTCAAATCATCAGCAAACCCACCCATGACAGACAAGACAACGACGAGAGCACAAACCCCAATGGTTACACCCAAAACAGAAACTATTGTCATGAAAGAAAGCCCTGCACCTCTAGGAGAAACAAGCTGACGCCACGCAATCCAGAAAAGATAATTATTAGACTTAGCCGTATTTTTCATCTATCAAGAAAACCTTAATCAAACAAGAACGAACCCGCGTCTTAAATGTCTCTATACAACGGATTAGACGTTACTGTACATGTAAAAGTTTCCTTTTAATACGAATTAATTTAACGAGAAAGAAATCAATGTTAGTTAAGACAAGTCATTAATCAAGGTCCATTTGCCAAAATGTTATAACATTCCCTTGAGGTTTTTTCCAAGTACGATCATGAGCTAAGCGGCACTCGTTATACTCCTCCTTTTCTTCTGCAAGATGATACTCCTCTAAACAATACTCTTGAACAGACTGACAAGAAGCAAAAAAAGTTGTTATTATAAATATTAAACAAATTTTTTTCATAGCCACCTCCTTGTTGTTGCACTTTTTATAAAGAAAATTTCAGCTATTAAGGGGTAGGATCAAAAAAAAAAAAAGAATAAAAAGAAAAAACAAATAGCAACTCAAACCCTTGAGGCTCTATATATAATATCGGTTCTTTTAAAATAAAATTTAGAAAAAAAACCTAACATATTGTTTTGTTTGTTAAATTAATCGTACAAAACCTCCAGTATAAACAGCTGCTAAATCGTTAAGTCCCTAGCAATTAAAGTAGTAAAAAATTCTTATTTTTGGACAGATCATACAAATATTTAATAAATGATATGAGTAAAAAAAATTAATATATGAGATCAGAAAAAAAAACAGCGATTGACTAACTAGCGGAGGCTGAAATATTGATTAAATTTTCTCTATGGAGTGATTAGAACCATCGAAAGATAGTTGACGAGGTATATTTTCGACAACGGTATGAAGATGTACAGGCCTTTTCCAAAGGGAATATAAATTACTCAAAGTTTCTAGAGCATAGTCACTTTTTAAATCCATACGCTCATGATAGTGTTTAAGAAGAAGCTCTCCTCTATTCCTAAAATTGCCATCAACTACCTTGATAATAGGCGATCCGAAATTTGCTAACTGTGTTAGAAGCTGTTTTTTGATATCTTTAAAATTACGATTGGCTATAACTTGCTTTCCTTGACGAGGATCAAAGTCATAAAGGAACAACTTGAACATATGACAGAATTCTTCATCAAGAAACTCATCTAGAAAAGTTATATCGTTGTGGTATTTTCTAACTTCAAAAAGCTTCTCTTGACCTTTACCAACTGCTTTATTCCAATTAAATTTTTCTTTATGATCCTCACACTTTAAATACTCAAGACCATACTTGCCAGTGTCCCACCTATGCTCCACATATCTTAGCAACTCTAAACCTAACTTATAAGGATTCAACTGGTTAGAGTTACTAGCAACAATTGATGAATATTGATCACAATAGTCGATTATTTCCGAAGATTTCAAAGGAGTAATTTCTGTCATAATACGACTATGCCAATAAGTAGCCCACCCCTCATTAAGAATTTTTGTTTGCCCTTGAGGGGCAAAATAATATGCTTCGTCTCTAATAATAGACAAAAGCGCATATTCCCAATTTTCCAAATGACCATAATCGAGAATATATTTTAAAACATCTTGTTCTGGTTCAAATAAAATCTTAGGCTCATCTTGTTCTTTCTGCTTATTTTTCTCAAGTTCTGCAGCTTTTTTTCTTTCCTTAATAAAAGATTCCATATACGACTTAGAATCATTCTTTACTTTGTTAAATTCTTTATTTTCTTTTTCTTGCCTGTCACGCTTCGGTCGAAAAGGTAGATGTAGATCAATTAGATTTTCAACAGAAAGACACTTATCGATAAATGACTCGACCCTGTCATAGCCTAGCTCGTCAATTAAATGTCTTACTATTGTGGCATGATTTGCCATTTGATCTAACATTTTTCTGTTTGTCTGACTGAACCAATAATTATTTTTAAAAAAATCGCAATGTGCATAAACATGAGCAATAACTGTTTTTTGGGTTGTTAAACCATTAGACCTGAGTAAATAAGCATAGCAAGGATCGTTGTTGATAACCATTTCATAAATAACAGACAAGCCATAGGTATAACTTTTAGAAAGACGTTCATACTCCATTCCCCATCGCCAATGAGGATAACGCGTAGGGAACCCCCCACAGGCAGCTATTTCATTTAACTGCTTGTAGTCTACAAGTTCAAAAATAGTGGTGTAAATATCAAGACCTAATTTTTCAACTTGCTTCTGTGTAAGATCTATTGTTTCTTGAATTTCTTGGGGCATATCTGTGCTATGGAACATATTTATTTCCCCTTACCGAGAAAAGTTTTTAGTGAGTCCATAATTGCATCTCTATCTTTAATTTGTGCCATAGAAACTTTTTCATGCTCGTCACCAAATTTTTTCGTTAAATCCCTGAGAAACTGGCCTGAGCCATAACGCGACTCTACCTGACCATAGGAAAATAAGTTAATATTTGGAATCATTTCATCTTGCATTATTCTTAAGCACTCAGTGGTGTCATTACCAGACCAATTATCTCCGTCGGAAAAATGAAATAAATAAATATTCCAATCATTATTAATATATTTTTCTTTCATAATCTCTAAAGCCAGCTTAAAGGCTGAGCTAATAAGAGTCCCTCCCGACTCTTTTGTCCGATAAAAGACGTCTTGGTCAACTTCTTTTGCTGTCGCATCATGAATTATATAATGTCGACTTACACCCTTATATTGTTTTGAAAGCCAAGTATCTATCCAAAAACTCGTCAATCTTACAATCTCTTTTTGTTCATCACCCATAGAGCCAGAAACATCCATCATATATATAATCACTGCGTTTGCTATTGGCTCAACGATCTCTTTAAAAGAACGAAATCTTTTATCTGCTTTGATGGGAATTACTATAGGATTGTCGTAATCGTATTCACCCATTGAAATAGATCTTTTCAAAGCTTCTTTGTATGTTCTTCTAAAATGGTGCAGGGAGTCAGGACCAGTCTTCAAAATACCAGTATATTTGACTCCTTGTTTTTCTATATTACTGATCCCTTTGTTTTCAATATTTGGAAGCTCAAGCTCCTCACTTAACATATCAGCAAGCTCTTCGAGTGTCACATCCATCTCAAGCGTATGGTCTCCAGCAGCATCACCAGCTTGTTCCTGCCCTCCTTGTTCTTTCTCTGAAGCCGTGCCTTCACCTTCTTGACCAGACCCTTGCCCAACGCCTTGCTGATTATGTGGGGAAAAAACAAACTTAGGTATATCAATCCTTGGAATAGGAATTGTAATAGATTTATTTCCTTTCCTTGCAATCAAATCACCAGTGGAAATAAATTTTTTCAACTCTTGTTTAATTTTTCCTCTAACAATTTTACGAAACCTATTTAAATCCGACTCCATTCTCATTAAATTGGAGCTCCTATCTTTTGTTTATCAAGACCACTATCACCTCTAGCAAAAATACTAGAAACAAAACTAAGTGCATCATTTGCACAAATGTCACAGTAACCGTAATTTTTGATCAATCGTGTTTTGACAACATCAATCTTAGCTTGTGTTTCTTTATCAACAACTTTCGAAATGACTGTTGTCAACTTTATTGTATCTTTTTGGTCTTCAAATAGTTTTAGTTCTAGGGCTTTATGAAGCCTCTCATTTGTTCTAAATTCAAAACTTTTCCCTTCAATGGCCAGAGCGCCAATGTAATTCATAATTTCTCGTCTAAAATCATCTTTTCGACTTTCTGGAATATCAATTTTTTCTTCAACAGAACGCATTAATCTTTCATCAGGCTCATCATCTGTACCTGTATATTGATTTCTTATTTTTTCTCTTTGCACATGGGCTTTAACGTTATCAATATAGTTTCCGCACAGT
The DNA here is from genome assembly GCA_002711925.1 of Pseudobdellovibrionaceae bacterium. GTDB lineage: Bacteria > Bdellovibrionota_B > Oligoflexia > Oligoflexales > Bog-1112. Next base: position 23,964 of record PASJ01000045.1, read on the forward strand.
TTATCAATAGCATTCTCATCAGCAGAAATTGCTCTTTGTACCTCGTGTTTTACAAGATCTTCATATTCTTTTTTAACTTCCCCGAGTAACTCAATATACTTTCTTTTAACATCTTCACTATTTATTAAAGAGTGGCCTTTCAAACCACTTTCTAATTCATTTAAAATAATGAAAGGATTTATACAGCCATTTCCTTTATCCAAGATCAAAGCACTGGAAATTTTGTCTTGTATAAACCTAGGGCTAATACCAGATAGACCCTCTCTCACAGCTTCTTTTCTAAGTTCTTTGACGCTATCATCTGTATAACTTTGTGAAGTCTGGCCGTTGTAAAGCTTCATTTTTTGAACTAAAGTGAGGTTTGCTTTTGTCGGCTCTTCAAGACGAGTCAAAACCCCCCACATTGCAGCCATCTTAAGCGTGTGTGGAGCAATGTGTATGTTCGGAACAGACTCAGCATTAAAATCTTTTTGGTAAATTTTTTCTTCATAGTTTAGTTTTGTTATATAAGGGATATCTATCTTTACCGTACGATCTCTGAGGGCTTCCATAAATTCATTATTTTGAAGTTTTTTATATTCAGGTTCATTTGTATGTCCAATAATAACTTGATCAATATCTGTTTGGGCATATTTTTTTGGTTTTATTTTATGTTCTTGACTTGCTGTCAGAAGATCATAAAGGAAAGCAACATCAAGCTTTAAGACCTCTACAAACTCTATAATTCCTCTATTTGCAACATTAAACTCACCATCGAAATTAAATGCTCTAGGGTCAGAATCTGAGCCATAAATTGCAATCTTGCGATAATTTATATCACCTGTTAGCTCGGTTGAATCCTGGTTCTTTTCATCTTTCGGTTGGAAAGTTCCAATACCAACTCGATCTTTTTCAGATAAAA
>PASJ01000046.1 GCA_002711925.1 Pseudobdellovibrionaceae bacterium
CCCTTTGCCTGGTCCTATTTCAAGAACTTGACTGACTCCTTTGTCCTTAACTAAGTCTGCTAACATTTTACAAGGCCAAGGGTCTTGTAAAAAAACTTGACTCAATGATTTTTTTTGTACAATTTTTTTATCTTTAAACAAGGTTTTTACCTAACAATTATTGATTCAACTATAGCGTGAGTAAGGTTCCCAGTAGCTCTTCTGAAAATCTTCTTTATTTTTTTGCTGCTCATACAAAGCAAGGCCATAAGCAGCAACCATAGCAGCATTATCTGAGCAAAACTCAAGACGAGGAAAATGAGCAGGCACATCAATTTCTTGGGCAACAAGTTGCCTAAAATAAGTATTTGCAGCAACACCACCAGAAACTATGAATGAACGTACACTTTGTGCTCTTTTACTTTGTAAAACAATTTTAACTTTTCTAATAATTTGCTCGAACGCTGCTTTTTGAAAAGAAGCACAAAGATCATCAATATTTTTCTTATCTTTTTTCATATTTCGGTAGGTATAAACAATATGTGTCTTCAGACCAGAATAACTAAAATCAAGACTCTGCTTTTTAGCCATCATCTTAGGCATAGGAAAAGCGTTTTCATCTCCTAGCAAAGCTCGTTTTTCTATTTCGGGACCTCCTGGGTAGTCTAGCCCCAGAAGCTTAGCCACTTTATCAAAAGACTCACCACAAGCATCATCTATTGATTTTGAAATAAGCTCAAATGACGTCTCATTTGCCATGTAAAATAAGTTGGTATGCCCCCCTGAAACAACTAGTGTTAAAGCTGGAAATAAATCCTCAGTTGAAATCTTTTGCGGTAGACCAAGAAGAGCACCGTGCACATGGGCATGGACGTGATCAACGGGGACAAGAGGTACGTTTAAAGAAGCTGCTAGCCCCTTGGCAAATGAAACACCGACCAGCAACGCTCCAATTAAACCAGGGCCTCGAGTCACACAAACCACATCAACATCTTTTAAAAGAACCCCGGAACCCTCTAGTGCGTTCTTAAAAAGCGGCAAGAGGTTGCTTAAGTGTTCCCTAGCTGCTATCTCTGGAACTGTCCCGCCGTACTTTTCATGTATTTTTATTTGAGACGAAACGAGCGAGCTCAAAACCACGCGCTTACCATTCAAAACAGCTACTGCGGTGTCGTCGCAGCTAGACTCTATACCAATAGCTAACATTTTCCATACCTAAACTAATTAAGTGAAAATTCAAACGAAAAATAGGCTAAGTATATAACTTTTTCTAAAACTTGTCGAGATGGTTTTTCGCGAGTCTTGCTTCTTGGGAGTCTGGAAATGTAGCTAGAAGTTCGGAATAATAGATTTGAGCAGTTTCTTTGTCACCTAAAAATCGAAAGCAGTCTCCGAGACGCAGGTGAATCTTAGCTGTTCTTTCAAAAGGGTCTGTTTCCTTTGAAAGCTCAGAGTAAGCAACTGCAGCATCAGTTAGCCTCCCAAGTTTAAAGAGGCTTTCTGAGTAAAAATATCTTAAATCAAGCTTAATTTTGGAGTCTTTTTCTGTACCCAAAATCTCCGGAACATCTTCTGCAATATGTAGGTATCTTCGATCTTTGAAAGCTTTTTTAACTTCATTAATTGTGATTAACTTAGATCTGCTGACAGCCTTCTTGACTGAAGACTTCTTTTTTTCTTTTATGTCAGCCTGTTCAAGTAATTGTAGAATTTGACCTTGAGTATTTTCAAGAGTATGAAGACTATTTCTCAACATTTCAAGCTGACCTGAAAGACCATGGTCTCCAAGAGGATCACCAGGGATTGTCCCAGTTAAGACCCCTATACGTAATGCATCAATTTGGCCCTCGAGCTGTCTTAACTTTTCTGACAAATCATCTACAGCAAGAACCGCGGAAGCTAGCTTTTGCTGACCGTGTATTGTTGAATTCTGGCTTGATTTGTCTTGGCCAGAGCTAGAGTGTTCTAAGTCGAGTAATCGCGTTTGAACACGGAAAAGGTCGTTACGTAATTTGTTAACCTTACCTCCTTGACATGAGCTAAGAGCAAGAACACACAAGAAAAAAATCTTATTTGACAAGAGAGTCTGTCTTTTTTTGTACATGGTTATTCCTTTTCTTATTCTTTTTTTGATAGCTTAACTATAACTTTTTTTAACTTATAAGTTACTAATTTGGAAGCATTTTAACAAGACGCTTTATGATCATATAAGAGAAATATCTCAGAGTGCTTGATTTGTTTAGCTTTCATATAGTAGAAAAGACATACTACGAGTTAGTTTATGGATAAGTATTAAGTATTTTTTGACAGAATATTCAAACTCTAGGTAACCTGGTATTAGTAAGGCAAATCAAAAGTATGAACGAAAATAAACACCAATAAGCAAGAGAAGTCACCAAGTTACACAAGGGGCCTTAATGGACAAATATGATGTTATAGAAAATGTAACGTTTCAAAGCACAAAAGAAAGACCGATTCCTATGAATAAAGAAAATGAGAGTATGGAAAATCAAGACAAATCACAGCCAAAAACCGATAGCTTTGAAGAAAAGTCAGAACTAGAAGAAAAGTTTGCCCAAGAAACCCCAGAGCTTCAAGCTGAGCCGAAACACACACCCGAGACTCCCGAGCCTATGGCAGCTCCAGAACAAAGCGTAGAAGTAAAAGAAAAGTTTGCCCAAGAAACCCCAGAGCTTCAAGCTGAGCCGAAACACACACCCGAGACTCCCGAGCCTACGGCAGCTTCAGAACAAAGCGTAGAAGTAGAAGAAAAGTTTGAAGAGCTTTACAGCTACAAAAAAATCGGCGTAAATGCTCAAAATATTTTAAAAGTCTTAAATGAAAAAGAAAATAAAATTGCCAGTAAAGTTCTAAAGACATTACTACCTAAGCTTTTCAGCGGAAAAGATTGCTACCTATCTCAAACCTCGGAAGATTCAAAATTAGCATTAGCTTTATTTCTTGCACAAAAAAATTCTGAATTTTCTTCAGAAACAACAGAAAGTGAAGAAACTAAACAACTTTGTATGATAGTTTCTTCAGATGAGTCAGATCAATTGGACCTGAAAAAAATCTTAACTCCCTTTATAACTTCCCCAGAAGAAGGCTCAGAAAGAAGCAACCAAGAAATTGAAAACTTTCTCTTTCTAACTCTTGAAGAATTTCTTGAAAAACAAGAAAACTTAAAATTAAACAACATTCCTATAATGCTCTCTTACAACATTGAAAAGACACTCGACTCAGAAAATTCATCGAAGTATAAAGAGATATTACAAGGCTTTAGCGAGAGAAGCCAAAAACTGATTATAGATGACAAACCAAACAGTCTAATGAAGGAAATAGCATACACCTATTTGTCTAAAGCCGACTTCAGTCTTGAAAAAATTAATGAATCTTCATCCTCTCTTATTCAGCAAAGCGCCGTTTTATGCGAAACACAAAACAAGTTTAAAGTTCTCCTAGGACTTCTAAAACAAGAGGACTCAAAACCTAGCTTAGTATTTTGTAACAATAAATCAATGGCGCAATGGGTTTCAACTAAGCTTCAAAACAACTCTTTTAAGACGGAACTTGTAAATGACAAAATTTCTCAAAAAAAGAAAATTTCACTTATCAAAAAATTGAAATCAAAAGAAACTGAGATTATTGTCTTATGTGACGGGCTCGATGATAACTTTTATATTTCAAATATAAGAACAATTTTTGGATTTGAAGTTCCGGACCAAATACAAGCTTATATAAATCGATTAAATAATGCTGAGAGAAGCAACTCTTCTTCAAATGTTGTCCACCTTGTCTGCGAAGAGTTCGCTCATAATTTTGATTCCATACAAAAAACTCTTGGTCAGCAAGTTCAAAAAGCTAAGTGGTTTGATGCAAAACTACTTGAGGTAGTTGATGATGCAGAAAACCCATTTGATGGAAAAATTGAGACTGGGTTTAACAGTCCCGAACGCTCTTCATCGCCAGGAGAAAGATATGACCGATCTCGATCAGATAGAGGTGGGCGAGACTCGTCAAGCGCAAGATTCGAAAGAAACTCACGTCCAAGCTCTCGACCAGGAAGTAGGCCCTCAAGTTCTTTTGTAAAGTCGGAAGGAAGCTCTCGAAACTATAACCGACCCTCAGAAAAAAGAGGCTCTTCTTCGGAAGGAAAATACAAAAAAACAGCAAAACACCAAAACAAAGGCAGAAAAAGAGGCCCAAGTAAAAAAGCCGAAGAGCCGAAAAAATTTGGCTCTTTAGTAAAAAAAGTCTTCTCTTTGTTCGTTGGGCGATCTAAGTAAACAGCCTCAACCCTTTTGAAAATCTAAATATCCGAGGAACACAACTTATAAATTGTTTGAAGTTGTAAGTTAGATGTTCCTTCATATATTTTACCAATTTTAACATCGCGATAATACTTTTCTAGAGGAAATTCTTTAATAAAACCGTAGCCTCCCAAAAGCTCCAACGATAATGATGCAACTTGCTCCGACACTTCGGAAACAAAGTATTTGGCCATAGCGGCTTCTCGAGTAAAGGGTTTTTTGGCATCTTTCAAACGGGCAGCATTATAAACAAGAAGACGACAAGCTTCGATTTCAGTTCTCATCTTAGCAAGTTGAAACTGAACGCTTTGGAAAGAATTAATTTTTTTTCCAAACTGCTCCCTTTCATGCGTATATTTGAGAGCGTGATGATAAGCTCCATCTGCCAATCCAAGCATCTGCGCAGCTATACCAATTCTACCTTCATTTAAGGTTTCAATTGCAATCTTATAACCTTTACCCAAGTCACCAATCACATTTTCCTTCGGTACTCTGAGGTTTTCAAAAATCACTTCACAAGTTGAAGAAGCCCGAATGCCCAATTTTTTTTCTTTTTTACCAATGGACAGACCTTGCATTCCTTTTTCAACAATAAAAGCGGTAATACCCTTGTACCCATCTTCAGGCTTTATGTTTGCAAAGATTACGAAAATTGAAGCTTCATTAGCATTTGTTATAAATATTTTTTTTCCCTCAAGGCACCAGCTGTCGCCATCTAAATAAGCTCGGCTAGTTAAGGAAAAAGCATCTGAGCCAGAGTTGGGCTCAGTCAAGCAAAAACAACCAACATGATCTTTCACTAGTTTCGGGTAGAAAATTTCTTTTTGACTTTCCGTTCCCCACCGGGAAAGAATATTGTTAACTAAAGTATTTTGTACATCAACGAAGACGGAGACGCCCGGATCAACTTTTGCAATCTCCTCAATAGCAAGAATAGACTGAAAAAAGCTGCCACCTGCTCCACCAAATTTTTCTGGAATTTCAATACCCATTAAGCCCATTGCGAAACATTGCTCTATTATGGCAGGGTCTATTTGCTCACTTTCATCCATAGACGCCACCTTTGGGGCAATTTGTTTTAAGGCAAACTTTTGAATTTCATTTTGAAAAAAAACCTCTTCGTCAGAAAGAATAGTCAACGGATCCATTGAGCCTCCAATTTCTCTATATGTTGTTATTTAAGCAGCTAAGTTGATTTAAACCTCAATCATATACCCATAAAATATTGACACTAAGAACACAAGAAACTACTGAAAGTTAAAGCATGACTAAAATAATTATGGTAGATGGGCATATAAACTTAATTCTCATGTTCTTAATTGAACAGTTTAAAGTCAAACTAACAAAACCTTCAAGCTAAAGAAAAAGACAATATGCAAAAAAAAGAAACGAAAGACCTTTTAGCCAACTTAACCGGAACTAAAACAGAGCAAATTCCTATCTGGTTTTTAAGGCAAGCCGGACGGTATCTACCAGAATATCAAGAAATAAGAAAAAAAAATAGTTTTTTGAACATCTGTCAAAGTCCTAAACTAGCTTGTGAAATCACACTGCAACCACTAAGACGCTATGACCTTGATGCTGCTATTATATTTTCTGATATTTTATTTCCCCTGACTGCTGTTGGCCAAAAGTTAACTTTTACCAAAGGAGAAGGTCCACAGCTTACTCCACCTATTAGGACAAAGACTGATCTTAAAAAGCTTAACTTTGACTTGTTCGAAGAAAAAGTTTCAGCAATTGGAGAGGCTCTCTCTTTAGTTAAAAGCCAACTAGATGATAAAAAAACACTTATCGGATTTGCCGGTGCACCATTCACCGTAGCATCATATATGATTGAAGGAGCTCCAACAAAAAACTTTGCTCACCTAAAAAGATTACTTTTTTCTGACCAAGAAACTTATAGTGAGATCATGACTTTCCTTGTAGAAATGACTCGCCGTTACCTTAAAATACAAATAGATGCTGGTGCAGACACACTAATGCTTTTTGATACATGGGCAGGTCAAATGAGCCCTCTTGATTTCCAAGAATACTCTAAAAAATATCTTACACCAATTTTTAACTATATTCACCAAGAAGGAACACCACTTATTTACTACCCCGGAGCGAATGTCGAATCTTTCCTAAAACTCGACACCTCGAAACTGTCATGTCTTGCTGTAGACTGGAGAATCTCATTCAGGCAAGCTCTCGAGTGCATTGAAAAAAAGTATGTAAATAAGTATGAACTATGTCTTCAAGGTAATCTTGATCCACAGTGCCTTTTAGGATCTGAAAGTTTTGTTCGCAGTAGAACACAGCAAATTATAAATGAGATTCAAAAACTAGGAATCAATCACTATATCTTCAATGTAGGGCATGGTCTTCTTCCCACAACTCCATTAGAATCACTTAACTGGGTTATTGATGAAGTAAAAAAATTTAAACTTTGAGTGTGAAAAACAGTGATTAAGAATACAAGGAGATCTCAGATGAGACCAAAAAGAAAAGTTTTATTGGTTATTATGGATGGAGTCGGATGTTCAGACAAGTCTTTCGGCAATGCCTTCAAACTAGCCCACACTGAAAACTTTGACTATTTAAAATCTCAAGGACTCTACACAACACTAAAAGCTCACGGCCCATTCGTTGGTCTTCCTAGTGATAAAGACATCGGCAACAGCGAGGTAGGACATAACACGATAGGAGCTGGTAAAATTTACCCTCAAGGAGCTTCTTTGGTTAAAAGTGCGATCGAAAAAGGATCCTTGTACCAGAGTACTGTCTGGAAAATGCTGATTGAGAAGCTTAAGTCTAAAAAGAGTACATTACATTTTCTTGGACTTTTATCAGATGGTAATGTTCATAGTCACGAAAAACACCTTCATGATATGTCAAAACAAGCGGCAAAAGAAGGTATTAAAAAAATTCGTTATCATCTTCTTTTAGACGGAAGAGACGTAGCACCTCAATCTGCTGAAATTTATGTGCAAAGGCTCGAGTCAGTTATAGACGAACTTAAGCAAAACTCCTGCGATGCTCAAATAGCATCTGGTGGAGGGCGAATGCAGATCACCATGGATCGCTATGAGGCTGATTGGAAAATGGTTGAAAAAGGCTGGCAAACCCATGTCCTGGGACAAGGAGCCAAGTACTATGATATAAAAAAAGCAATCAAAGAGTACAGAAAAAACCACCCTCACTCCACCGATCAAGACCTACCTCCTTTTGTTGTCCACGATAAATCTGGTCCAATAGGATGTATTAAAGATGATGATGCTGTCGTTCTATTTAATTTCAGAGGAGATAGAGCCATTGAAATATCAAAAGCTTTTACACAAAAAAAATTCACTCACTTCGATAGACACTTTGTACCAAAAGTTTTCTTTGCTGGCATGATGGAATATGATGGAGATACCCACACTCCTGAAAACTTTCTTGTATTACCCCCTCCTATTAAAGGAACTTTATCAGAATATTTTGTCTCTCTTGGGGTCAGACAATTTGCTTGCAGTGAAACACAAAAATTTGGTCATGTAACTTACTTTTGGAATGGCAATAAATCGGGATATATTGATCCATCACTAGAAGAATACTGTGAAATACCATCAGATCTGATTTCTTTTGATCAAAAACCCAAAATGAAAGCTGCAGAAATTACTCAATTAACAACAGAACGACTTGAAGAAGGTTCTAGTGATTTTTATCGAATTAATTTTCCTAATGGTGACATGGTTGGTCACACGGGAAACCTAGAAGCTTCAGTTGAGGCTATGAATACAGTCGATCATATGTTAGGAAAGTTAAAAAATATTTGCGAGAAAACTAACACAATCCTTATTGTTACCAGCGATCATGGTAATTGTGAAGAAATGTTTTTTGGTAAAGAAGAAGATTATCCAAACTGGAGAACTGATAAAGAAAAACGTCCTCCAACAAAAACATCTCACACTCTCTCTAGTGTACCATTTATCATATATGACCCACAGGATAGCACATGGAAAATTAGAAAAAAAGAAAGTGAAACGTTTTCTCTTGGCAATATTGCTAACACTATTTTAGATTTGATGGGTATTAAGACTAAAGATAGTTTTTTACCCAGTATGATAACAAAAACAAAGTAAAGAAAAAAAAAATGTCAAAGTATATTAGTCACGAGCAACAACAAATTATAAAAAAAGAGTTTATCAATCTCCACCAAACAGTTTCAATGCTAAGAGACCCCGTACGTGGATGCCCTTGGGACTTAAAACAAAACCATAGTAGTTTGTCGTCGTACCTTATTGAAGAGGCTTACGAAACAATTGAAGCCATCGAATCAAACGACACGAAAAACCTAAAAGATGAACTTGGGGACGTACTTTTACAAGTCTTACTTCATGCCCAAATTGCCTCTGAAAATAAGGAGTTTGATATTCGCGATGTGATTGAAGGCTTACAAAAAAAACTTATTAGACGCCACCCTCATGTTTTTAAAAAAGAAAATTTCGAAACAAAAAGACCTAGTGAAAAAGACTTAAAAACCAATTGGGAGAAAATTAAAAAGCAAGAAGATCAAAACACAAACAGTAAAAGTGATGGCCTTTTGTATAAATTAGAAAAGAATAAACATAGCCCATCTACAGTTATAGCAGAAAGCATCGGGCGAAAAGTCTCTAGTGTTGATTTTGATTGGGACACGGAAAAAGAAGTTTTCTTCAAATTAAAATCCGAACTAGAAGAACTTGAAGATGCCTTAAACAAGGAAGACTCTTCCAAGGAAGTTAAGTACAAAAGTATCTTAAGTGAAATAGGTGATGTCTATTTTACTCTGGCACAGCTGTGTCGACACCTTAACATAAGTGCTGAAGCTGCAGGAGTATTTGGTAATAAAAAGTTTTGCAAACGTTTCAAGGAGCTAGAAAAAAGAGCAAAAGAAAATAAGACCCAAATCAATGAACTTGATAAAAGGTCCTTAGAAAAACTTTGGTCTGAAGTTAAAAAAGAAGAGGAGTGTATTTAGCTCAGGATACAAAAAATTATTTAACAGCTGCTTTTGCTAAACGAGATATCGTTCTAGAAGCCTTGTTGCGATGCATAAGTCCTTTTTGGCATGACTTATGTAACAAAGACTGAACTTTAGTGAATAGTGTACCTGTCTCTGCATTTTCACCTTCAACTTTTAAAGAAGCAAGGTACTTTTTTATATGTGTTTTAACGTCAGACATGTAACTTTTATTATGGTTACGCTTTTTTATTGACTGGACAGCACGCTTTTTTGCTGATTTATGGTTCGCCACGATTCATTACCCTTCTCTTATGAATTAGTTTCTTGATCTGTTACTGTGATCAATTTTTTCACTCGTTCTTTTTTCTGTTTTTGAGCCTTACGACGTCTCATCTTTAATGTTTTTCTATTGTCACCACTACCCATGGCTTATGTTCCTTTTTTTTATTATAATTTATAAATCTTACCTAGCTTAGCTTCAAACCAGCCTTACTTGCATATTGATCCAAGCCAATCTTATCGATAGTTCTCATTGCAGCTGTTGATACTTTTAGTGTGACAAATTTTTTCAAATTTGGTGACCAAAAACGCTTCTTCTGTAAGTTTGGTAAAAATCTATGTTTCGTTTTTATATTCGAGTGTGAAACTCTATGCCCTGTTTGAGGACCTTTGTTAGATAATTGACAAACCTTAGACATTATAAAACCTTCCTTAACTACTCTAAAAAGTAGAGTTATCTATTTGCTATAAAAGTAAACTATGCTTAGCCTTCAGCTTTGGACTCACCTTCAGCACTTGGCTTTCTGAAGTCTTTTCTTTCAGCTGAATGTTCTTTATTAGAGTTAAAACGACCTCCAGCACGCCCTCTAAAAGAGTTCACAAAAGATTGAGAAGCAGCTTGCATTTCACCAGCAAAACCTCGCTCTGTTTCGTGTGCAACCGTATAAGGGAGAAGGGCTAGAAAACGTGCTCTTTTAATAGCCGTTGTAATTTTTCTTTGCTGAGTCTGAGTCGCTCCTGAAATTCTTTTAGGAATGATCTTTCCTCGATCCGTGATAAATCTCTTTAAAACATCGGGCTTTTTATAGTCCACGACAGTCCCTGGGTCTAAGGACCTTTTCCTGCGCATCATGTACTTACGTCTCTTCTTACGTGCTGTGTTTAGCATAGTATCTTTACCTTTAATTTTTAAATTTCGCTTCAACAGGTTCTTGACTTAGTATTTGCCCGCACCCATTTGGATTATCAAAAGATCTGCTATTCAAGGGATATAGACCTGATTTTGACCCCTCTGATTTAGGGCGATTTCTTTCTTTTGCTTGATATAAAAAAAAGAAACGATAAATATATACAAATTTTCTAAATACAGCAAGTTTTTGATGCTTAAAAATCTTATTTAATGAAAAGAAGCAAAAAATATGTATAAAGCTTAGCTTGTCTGTTGTTGGGGAAACTAAAGAAAAGGCCGAAAGCATTTTGCATAGAAAAGAAAAAAAGTCCATTGATATCAATAATTTTGAAGTTTCCTTACCGCTGCCCGTGCATAAAAATTTTACTTACTCTTGGCATGAAACGCTTGAGAATGGAGTACGAGTGGTTGCCCCTGTCGGCAGGCGGCTTATGAGCGGCGTTATTATTAAGACTCTTGATAAAAGAAAAAAGGACTTCGAATTTGAAATTAAGCCTTTGAAACAAATATTAGACTCAAAGCCCTTTTTTTCACCAGAAACCATAAAGCTCGCCCAATGGCTTAGCTCATACTACCTTCACCCACTTGGTGAGGTCTTCAAAACAATGGCTCCGCCAAAAAGTGCCGAAAGCACCACTAAAAAAAAGGTCTCCTTATCTACTAATATTGATTCTTTATTAGCTTTACCCACAAAGCCCTCTTTAGCAGACCTTGTGATTCAAATATTTTCGCGACGAAACAAGCTCAACAAGACAACTTTTGAAACGAAGCTGAAACAACAGTGCAAAGAAAACGGTCTTAACTATCAAGAATCAAAAGAAAAAATAACTAAAAGTAAGTTGATAATTATTGAAAACGAAATTAGTTACAAAGAAAGCTTTGGTGGAGACAAAGCCTTAAATAATTGCTTTCCAGTGTTACCGGTTCTAAAAGGGAAAACCCCAGAGTATTCTTTAAATAGCGATCAAGAGCATGTTATCAATGAAATCAACGATGACCTTAAGAAAAAAGAGTCTCCTGCTTTTTTACTGCATGGAGTCACCGGTTCGGGTAAAACTGAGGTCTACCTTAAACTTATAGAGCAACATATTTTTTCTTCCCACGAAGAAGGCAAAGCACAAGCTCAGGCTCTGGTTTTAGTTCCGGAAATAGCTCTAACACCTCAAATGACAAAAGTTTTTGAAGAAAGATTTCCAGGACAAGTACTTGTTGTCCATTCTGGCTTAACAGATAAGGCACGCTGGGAAAACTTACAAGATATTCAATCGGGGAAAGTCAGTGTTCTTATCGGCGCTCGGTCTGCTGTTTTTGCTCCATTTGCCAAATTACGCCTGATAATTGTGGATGAGGAACACGACAACAGCTATAAACAAACAACAAAATTTTCCTATAACGGTAGAGATGTTGCGGTAGTCAGAGCAAAATTTGAAAAAGCATTTATTGTTTTAGGTTCAGCAACTCCATCTTTAGAGTCATACTGGAATGCACAAACTGGCAAATACAAACTCTTACGTCTGAGTAAAAGGGCCCTTGGAAACCCTTTACCTCAAATAGATATCATCTCAGTGAAAAGCAAACTAAAGGGTGAATCCATACAAGCAAACCAAGGAAAAGATCAGCTTTTAGGCTCTCAACCAAGCTCAACTTCCTTAGACCCAAGGATCCTTAAAGCCTTAAGTGAGAATTTAAAGGCGCAGCAACAATCCATTGTCCTTGTCAACCGTAGAGGCTACGCATATTACTTGATAGATAAAAAAACTCAAGAAACTGTTGTTTGTCCAAACTGTAGTATTACCTTAACTGTACATAAAAATAATTCGAGCTTAACATGCCACTATTGTGGCTATAACAAGGCTTTAGCACTCTTTATTAAAGAAGCAGGAGAAAGTAACGAATACCTAGCCTTAGGTTATGGAAGTGAAAACTGTGAAGCTACCCTTAAAAGCTATTTTCCCTCAGCTAGAATAGCACGCTTAGATTCTGATATTTCACAAAACAGAGAAAGCTTAGAAAGCACCTTAGAGCAGTTTAGAAAACAAGAAATTGATATTCTTGTTGGAACACAAATTCTGGCGAAAGGACATGACTTCCCCAAAGTTACCTTGATGATACTGATGGAGGTTGATGATATCTTAAACTTCCCTGACCTAAGAGCTGGGGAAAGAACTTTCCAACTTTTAGTTCAAGCAGCAGGGAGGGTTGGTCGTAATAAATATAAAGGTAAGGTTCTGGTACAAACTGTAAGACCTGAGCACTTTATCCTTAAATCAGCTCTTAATCATGATTACTTTGAGTTTGTAAAAAGAGAACTTATGATCCGCAAAGCTCACGGTCACCCTCCCTTTGGCAAACTCATACATTTAGAGATGAATGGATCACAGCCATCTTTGGTAAAAAATACTATTCAGAAACTTTCAAAATGGCTAGAAAAGTGGTTAGAAAATCAACCTAACACCTTCGAAGATATAAAAATAATTGGCCCTTACACCCCAGCTATAGAGAAAATTCGCGCTAGACATCGACAACAAATTTTATTCTCTTCGCCTGATTATAAAAAATTAAACTTTATACTTAACCATACACTCAAGCAGTTTTCTAAGCAAAGAGATATCCGCCTAAAAATAGACATTGATCCGCAGTCAATGATGTAAGCTCCTGAAAAAAGAAAAACTTACTATTTCTAAAAAAAAAATAAGGATTTTTCCTCTAAAGAAGTTACTATGACGGGTCATTTGTGATTTATGACAGATGCGTCACCCACATATTCAAAAATCATATATTGGGCAAGAAATAACTAAAATGGAGACACTGTAAATATGAATAATGATTTAAGTTCACAACTTTCCCAGCACGCTCGAGATTCTGCGATGCTGAGCAAAAGGTCGATCTTCATTTCGGAAGCTATAACGAGTGATTCAGCGAGAAAGTTTGTTTCCGACTTAATTGTTCTTGATACCTTGAGCCAAGACCCGATAACAATATACTTGAATAGCCCAGGCGGTGAAGTCAATAGCGGTTTTTCAATTTATGACACAATTCGCTTTTTAGAATCAAAAGTAACTATTGTCAACACAGGGCTTTGCGCTAGTATTGCAACAATCATCAATGTCTCCGTACCTAAAGCTAGGCGTTTCAGTATGCCAAATGCTAGGTTCCTCATTCACCAGCCTCTTATCTCAGGAGTGGTGCAAGGGCCTGCTTCAGATATTGAAATCACTGCGCATGAAATTAGTAAGACTAGAGACCGCCTAAATCAAATTCTATCCGAATCATGCGAGCAAGAGCTAAAGCGCGTTGAACAAGATACTCAAAGAGATTATTGGATGTCTTCCTCTGAGGCTATTGAATACGGTCTCATCGGAAAAATCGTAACACAAAAGTCACAAATCAAATAAGACACCCACCCCCTCTTTTGTTACAATGTTTTATTCTATCCTATCTCTTTGTAAAGTGGGGGTTTTAAACATCAAACAAGAAAATAAAGTATTAAAAAATTACCTAAGTCCCTACTGGAAAATTATTTGCGTTGCAACAGTTTGCTCTATACTTTTTGGTATTGCCTCAACAGCTGTTGCAACTATGATAGGTCCCGTTCTAAACGTCCTTTTAAATACAAAAATTAACAATTCTTTTCATATGAAAGATATCCTTGGACCTTACTTAAGCTTTACTCTAAGCTATTTAGGGTTTCCTCTTCAAATAACGAAAGAAGCATTAATTTCATCTCTACCTTTACTCTTTATATCATCTGCTCTTATTAAAAATTTATTTTTCATCATACAAAATGTTATCTGGGAAAGAGTTGGTGCAAAAATAGAAAGAAAGTTAAGACTTAACCTTGTTTCTGACTTTCTATCAACTTCACCGACGCTTAGAGGATCTAAAGATTTTATAAATAAGGAGTCGCAATTTTCCTCAATTGTTACAACAGACATAAAGCTAATGCGCGAATATATGATTCATTTCTACGGAAGTATGCCTCGAGAAATTTTTCAAGTCGTACTATTAGCTATGACTTTGTGCTTATTGTCGGCAAAGCTATTTATCATTTATTTCTTTGCTCTAGCACCAGCTATATTAATTGTTAAATACCTAGGGCGAAAAGTTGAAAAAAAAGCAAACTCCGCTTTAAATGAATATTCTCAACTTTCAGAGTGGACACAACAAAGACTTCTTGGCATAGAAACAATCAAACAATACAAAACTGAAAAGTTTGAAACTAAAAAACTCGAACAACTTACTGCAGATCTTTTCAAGAAGACTTTTCAACTTGAGAAATCCAAAGCTTGGACAGGCCCACTCCTTGAATTTACAGCAATAACAGCACTTGTACTTGCACTGTTTTTCGCTCTAAATGATGTTTATCAAGGGCTTATCAGCGGTAGTCTTGCTCTCTCCTTTTTTGCGACAATTGCAATACTCATTCAGTCTGCTGCGAAAATAGGACGCTATATCAACAAAAATCGAGAAGGGGTCGCTGCGATTAAAAGAGTTGAAAACATACTTACTTATCTTTCTAATAAAAAAATGCACGACAACCATAAACGAAACATAATCAAAAACGACTTAAACCCTCAAACACTACTAGAAATCGAAGATGCTTCTATACGCTACCCAGGACAGAAAAAATTTGCTCTCAAAAATTTTTCTTATACGTTCGAAAAAGGTCAAATATACTGCATCTTTGGTTCTTCAGGTTCGGGGAAATCAAGCCTTCTAAAGGCTATTCTTGGCCTCATTGAACTGGGGCAAGGGAAAATTTTTTATGATAAAAGCTTACTAAATTTAGGGAGCATTGGTTATATATCTCAGCAAATTTTTATTATCCCAGGATCTATAAAAGAAAATATAATTTACCCTAAAAGTGAAGGGTCTGATATTGAAGTTAAATCAGCACTAGAGAAAGTGGGCCTTACAAGCTTCATTGAAAGTTTAGACTTAGGGATGGCAACACAAATAGATACCCATGAAGGAAGAACTATTTCGGGTGGGCAAGAGCAGCGTATACTTCTAGCACGACTCTTTTACCATTCTTACCCTCTTCTTATCATGGATGAAGCAACTTCAGCTGTTGATCCAAAACTAGAAGAAAAAATTTTAACGAATATCCACGAAGTCATCAAAGCAAATAAAAAAACAAGTGTTTTATTTGTAACTCACCGAAATACAGCTAAAAAATTTGCTGACAAAATCATAGAAATTAAAGAAGGAGAACTAGCTTTAACCTAGTAACCATTGTCTCACTCTTTTTATTGCTGGTTGATAAATTTCAGACCTTTCATTGAAAATCTCGTGTTTTGCTTGAAAAAAAGAACAGTGTAGTTCTTGGGTCCCACATAATTTGAAGGATTTTACAACCCAATCCATAATTTTCTTATTCGAGACAACCGTTTCTATTTGAGCAAAAAAGATGTGAATGGGTATATTTAATTTTTTAATATTTTCCTCCAAAAAAATAAAATCTTGAGCTTCACAACAAGCAGCAAACCATGAAAGACTGCTTTCGGGGTGAGTATAGCAAGGATTAGTAATTTCTTTGAAACGCTCGGAACAAGTCGTTAAACGGCTCGTTTCTAAAACTGATTTTTCAGGAGCTTTCCTGCAAGGCTTTTCACCAAAACCCAGGAAACTAAGAAATCGGGCAGTATAATATAGGTAGGGAATAGGGAGAGAAGGATTGTAAATCTCAAAAAAAGGTGAGGATAAAAGTAATTTCTCGGGTCTAAGTTTTCCTTTTAAATTACTATAAAGAGAAAGCAAAGCTCCTTGAGAATGAGCAAAAACATAATAAGGTTTATCTGCGACGATCTTTTCAATTAAACCAATACTGTCTTTCATATAGGTATCAAAGCTATCTATGTGACAAGGCGCCCCCCCTGACCCTCCTTGCCCTCTATGATCAAAAGTTAGAAAAGCCCATGATTTTGGTAAATTTAAATCTTCCGGCAAAAACCAATATTTTTCTATGTATTCAGATCGTCCGTTGAAAAAAACTATATAATTTGTTATTGGCGTATAAGGATCTTTTCGATACAAACCATAACGTATTTTTTCTCCGTCAAAGCTTTCATAGATTCCAATCACCCACTCTTTCGATAAACTTTGAGGCCTAGAAAGATTTTGCATATTCAGCACCCTCAGCAACTATTTGATTTTAACCATTGGCACAAACTTTTTGGAAAGTTGGTACAAAGACCATCTACAGCTAAATTTTTCATCTGAATCCACGTTTTTGTCTCATCTTCCTCTGTAAAACTTGACGGCACCCAAGGATAAATTTTACCTTCGAACTGTTTAACCTTACTTACAAGTTCTTTGTTTAAAAGATCACACTGGGGATGAAAAAATAGTCCGGGATTTTTGCGTAAGTACTCTTCAGGATCAATGTGTTTAGAGTTATCCTCTCCCCACAGAAGAGCAAGCTGGAGATCTGGAGCATAGGTAGACAAAAAATCTAGATTTGAAGTATAAAAAGATGAAATAATGACATTTTTACAAGAGCGATTAGTCGAAACTAGATCAGCTGTTTGTTGGCAAAGTATTTTTGAATCTTGTTTCAATTCGATATTTAAACCGATTTTATCCAGATATTGATCTAAAACGGTTTTCAAAGAAGGTACATTTTCACCATTACTTAATTTAACATACTGAAGCTCGACTGCCGTTAATTCAGATATTTTTCTATGGCTGTCAGTTGTTCGAGATAAACTGTTATCATGCATGATAAAAACTTTATCGTCAGAAGACAGGCGAACATCTAATTCAATAAACTTCGCCCCAAGATCCACTGCCTCAGTAAACGCTTCCAAGCTATTTTCTAAAGCTGTTTCTGTTGCCCCCCTGTGAGCTATAATATCCATTACATTATTCTTTCATAAAAAGCTCTGTTTTAACATTTAATTAGGCCTTTTCCAAAGTAGACCTTCTTAGCTATTAAATCACTCCCATCTTAAAGTAAAGGATGTATCTTACCCCCCTTGTTCTTTAGATAAAAAACAATAACAAAAAATAGCTTGAGTATGCTTTTGATCAGTCCAAGTCCCATCTTGGCTGTCAAAAGGAAAGAAGCTTTCTAAAAACAAAACGAAAGTTTAGCTATTATCTCTAGTGTGACAAGCAAACAGTAAAAGAAAATAGCTGGACAAGGCCCTTGAAACTAAATATATGTCAAACATAAAAACTCGTTTGTGCTCATTATTTTATTGTTTTTAATGGGTTTGAAATAGGTTGCGAGCATTTTTTTTTCAATACTGCAGTTATTTTCCTGCATTCAGCTATACATTAATAGAGATCATAGAGGCAAAGCTTTGAAAAACTTAAGAGTCAAAAACATTCTACAAACAGGTGAACAAGGTCAAAAAGTTAAGATTTCAGCTTGGGTTAGATCTGCAAGGGTTTCAAAACATGTAGCTTTCTTAGCTGTGAATGATGGGAGTTCACAAGGAACATTCCAACTCATTGTTGATGCAAGCTCGCCTGAGTATGAAAAAGCCAAAGAAATAAACACAGGAGCAAGCCTTGAAGCTGTTGGGACCTTACAAAAATCGCCCAAAAAAGAAACTGAGTTAGAGCTTCATGTTGAAGAACTCAGTATTCTTGGCAACACGACACCAAGCTACCCTCTACAAAAGAAAGGGCACAGTCTTGAGTTTCTTAGAGAAATAGCTCACTTAAGAGGAAGAACAAATACTTTTGGCGCTGTTTTCAGAGTAAGAAACTGTCTTGCTCAAGGTGTTCACGAGTTTTTTAGAAGCAAAGATTTTGTCTGGGCTCACACTCCAATCTTAACAGGAACAGACTGCGAAGGAGCCGGGGAGCTTTTTAGAGTAACAAACTTTGACTTAGAAAAAATTCCAAAAGATGAAAAAGGGAAAGTCTCTTACCGTGATGATTTTTTTGGCGTTCCATCTTACCTGACTGTAAGCGGCCAGCTGCAAGCAGAGATCATGGCTTTGTCCCTTGGAAATACATACACATTTGGTCCAACTTTTCGCGCGGAAAACTCAAACACCGCCAGACACTTGTCTGAGTTTTGGATGGTAGAACCAGAAATGCCTTTCTGTGACCTTGAAGGCAACATGGATTTAGCAGAAGAATTCATTTCCTTTCTTATTCAGCACACCTTAAAAAACTGCCACGAAGAACTGAGATTTTTTGAAAAATTTTATAAATCGTGTTCAATAGCTGAACTAGAATCTGTATCAAAGGCAAAGTTTCACCGTCTCAGCTACACAGACGCCATAAAAGCTTTACAAGATTCACAGAAAAAATTTGAGTATCCAGTTGAATGGGGACTGGACCTACAAACAGAGCATGAACGATATTTAACTGAAGTTATTTTCAAAGGACCAGTTACTGTTTTTGACTACCCTAAAGATATTAAAGCATTTTATATGCGTGCTAATGATGACAACAAAACAGTCAGGGCTATGGATCTTCTTGTTCCTAAAGTTGGAGAACTCATTGGTGGAAGCCAGAGGGAAGAGCGTTTCGATGCTTTAAGTAAGCGTATGACAGAGTTGAATGTTTCAAAGGAAGCTCTTTGGTGGTACCTGGACTTAAGACGTCAAGGCACAGCAACACACTCTGGTTTTGGGCTTGGATTTGAACGTCTTGTTATGTATATCACTGGCATGCAAAATATAAGAGATGTTGTTATTTCCCCGCGACATCCAAAGACTGTTTCCTTTTAAGATGCTTGATATCAATGAAAAAAATGGGGATCATGAGATAAAAGCCATAAGGTAGTTGACCATTAGCGAATATCATTATATATTATCGAACTTAACTATTGCTATGACCAGCAATTAGAGGCCTAGGCAGGTATAGATTCTTTGACCGTTCATGACGTATATCAAGACCTAGATAACAAGATATTTAAATTTTAAAAGTGTTTTTGAGGCATTAATAGATGAAGACTCATAGTGTGAAAGCAGCAGACATTAAAAAAAAGTGGCTCGTGGTAGATGTGGCATCTAAACCACTTGGAAGAATTTCTTCTGAGATAGCTCACTTTCTAAGAGGAAAACACAAGCCTAGCTTTGTTCCTCACCTTGATTGTGGTGATAACGTTGTTGTTATCAATGCAAATAAAGTATCATTGTCGGGTAGAAAGTTAGATCAAAAAGTTTATTACCGCCACTCAGGCTATATTGGAGGCATCAAAGCCACCACAGCTCGAGAGATGATTGAGGATAAACCAGAAAACATGATTCGTTTAGCAGTTAAAGGTATGCTGCCTAAAAATAAGCTTGCAAACCAAATCATGAAAAATTTACGTATTTATCCAGACAGCGAGCATCCTCATAGCGCTCAAAACCCCGAATCAATGCCTAACCGCTTAAGCTCAGGAGAGTAAACATTATGATTCAGTCAGATTATTTGCAACACACAGTTGGTAAGCGAAAAACATCTATTGCTCGTCTTTACGTAAAAGAAGGGTCTGGTAAAATTACAGTCAACAAAAAATCTCTTGATGACTATTACGTTCGCCCAACATCGAAGAAACTAGTAATGCAGCCATTAGAGCTTACAGAAACAACAAAAAAATATGATTTTAATGTTAATGTCATAGGCGGAGGCCTTTCAAGTCAAGCTGGTGCAATTAGGCATGCTATTTCAAAAGCTCTATGTCTTCTTGATGAAGCTCATCGTCCAACTTTAAAAAAAGAAGGACTATTAACGAGAGACTCAAGGAAGAAAGAAAGAAAACTTCCAGGACAACCTGGAGCGAGAAAGAAATTCCAATTCTCGAAACGTTAATGTTTCCTTTTTCTGTCAAATCCTTTCTGATGACTCCTCTTTCACGAGGAGTTTTTTTTTGTGTTTTGTGAAATACCCATCTTAATCTGAACTTGATGAAGGTTTAAGCTCGGAAGCTTTTTTCATAGACATCCATAGCTTATCATATTTGGCTTTCTCTTTTTTTTCACGCACTAAGCTTTCTTCCCTTTTCTTGCTTTCTTTCATTAACTTATAATCTTCCTTACGCTTTGCTTTAGCGTTTCTAGTATGCTCTTTTTTTTGATCTTTTAGAGTCTGATAATGAATGTTGCTATCTTTACTGTCAGTCATCGAATCCTCCAACATATTTTTATAATAAGAAGTAAAGCCTTCTTAGCTTAGGGTCGTCCAGAGCTTTTATAAGCTTTATTGACTAGTCATTAACTTGCACTTGTATTGGGTAAAAATATCCTATCAAGAATTTAAACTAAGACCTACTTATAATAAATATTTTTATACTAAAAATGTATTTCACCAAGAACAAAAGTCACAAAATAATAAAAATTATTTTTTCTAAAATCAATATTATATCTTAAAAATTTTCTTGTTCAATAAATTTAGGAATATATCAACGCGACGAAAAACTTTGTTATAATAATCATACCCCCCAAGACAAGAAAGAAAAGGAAAAGGAGAAAAAAATCGAAAAAATTTACAGACAAAATATAATATATATTTTTTTCTTTTTTTCCTTTATATTTTTGAGTAGTTCTTTCATTTCTTTTGCAGCAGAAGAAACTCCTCGATACACATACACACTTGGAATTTATAATAAATTTATTTTGCAAAAAGACTTGCCACGACCACCGAAACCAATATTTTGGGAAGCTGACTTACTTGCCGATTTTGGTTCCATACTGAGCATGGAAAAAAATCTCTATAAAATTAGTGAGAGTATTTTAATAGACTGGGGACTTAGTTTTTGTTCATGGGGAGTCTATCAAAAAAATGAAGTATATAAGAAACAGTACTTTCACTCTTTTTCAATCTTTCTCTCTTCAAGATTTTATCTTTTTACTTACGAAAAAATAAGACCTTTCCTCTACTACAGTATTGGTGGTCCATCGTATATCTCTGAAAAAGAATTTGCATCCACTCAATTTAGTAATAACTTTGTTTTCCAAGATCAACTTGGTTTAGGTTTAAGTTTTTCCAACAAGCCTTCAATCGAAATTTCTTTAAGAATTTTCCATTATTCCAACGGAGATCTTTTCCCAATAAATGGAGGAATTGATGTGCCTATTGTGCTCGGCCTTGGCTTTAAGATATAAAAAATTTAAGCCACAAAAAATCAGGATAAATAGTTACTATGATTAATTTATTACGAGTTTATCATCAATTTGAGGAAAAAATAAAAGAAGAACAACTTCCCGAAAGCCTATCAAAAGCAAAGTTAAAAGAAGCTAATTTAAATCAAAACCAAATCATAAGTATCTTTGAATCACAGATAACAATCCGCCACTTAGATCTTGAGTCGAGACGTTTAAAAGCAAAAGGCTTAAGTTTCTACACTATCTCGAGTGCAGGTCATGAAGGTAATACTGTGTTTGGTTTTTCCTTTCCACACACGGATATGGCATTTCTACACTATAGAAGTGGTGGATTTATGTTGCAAAGGGCAAGACAAAAACCTGAAGTAGATATGGTTAAAAATATTCTTCTTTCTTGTGTTGCCGCAAAAAACGACCCTATTTCTTCTGGACGACATAAAGTCTTTGGATCCTTTGAATTAAATGTTCCTCCCCAAACAAGCACAATTGCATCTCATCTTCCCAAGGCCTTCGGCGCAGCAATTTCTATAAGAAGAGCCAAAGAATTAGACTTGCAAACACCACTAGCGTCAAACTCTATTATCCTTTGTAGCTTTGGCGATGCTTCTTTTAATCACGCTTGTTCTCAAACAACATTCAATGCGGCTCAGTGGCTTAGCTACTGTCAAATTCCTTTACCAATCATTTTTATCTGTGAGGATAATGGTCTTGGTATTTCAGTTCCAACACCACCTGGGTGGATAGAAAATAATATGAAAAATCGTTTCTGCTTATCATATATAAAAGTAGATGGTCTAAATATAGCTGATCTTTACTTGAAATCAAAAGAGGCTGAATATCTTTCTCGAGTAAAAAAAAGACCGGTTTTTTTACATATGAGTTGTGTAAGATTATTGGGACACGCAGGATCAGACATTGAATCAAGTTATTTGTCAAAAGATCTAATTAATCATAATGAAAGTAACGATCCACTGTTACACACAGCTAGACAGATATTAGAAGCTAATTTATTATCTAAAGAAGAAATTGTAAACCTCTACTATAAGATAGAAAAAAAAATTTTATCTCTTTCGAAAGAGGTTATCGGTCACCCACACTTAGAGAGTGCTGCGGAAATTAAGGCAACAATAACAAGTCCAAAAAGAAAACAAAACTCCCATCAAAAAAATCACATAGAATTTGAAAGAAAAAGAATATTTGCCACCGACTACCATAAGCTAAAACAAAAAAGGACTCTAGCACAAAATATTAATCATGCTCTAACGGATATTTTAATACAGTATGAAAATACCGTGATACTTGGTGAAGATGTGGCACACAAAGGTGGTGTTTACAATGTAACTTCAAATCTATATAAAAAGTTTGGACTCCGCCGAGTGTTCAATACTATACTCGATGAGACAACAATACTTGGAACAGCTATTGGTATGGCTCATAATGGGTTTATACCAATCCCTGAAATACAATTTCTAGCTTACCTTCATAATGCTGAAGATCAAATAAGAGGTGAAGCAAGTCCCCTCTCGTTTTTTTCAAGTGGGCAATTTATCAATCCTATGATTGTTAGAATACCGGGTTTAGCCTACCAAAAAGGGTTTGGTGGTCATTTCCATAATGAAAACTCAATAGCAGTTTTAAGAGATATACCTGGTATTGTTATTGCTTGTCCGGCAATTGGGTCTGATGCTGTAAGAATGCTTAGAACCTGTCTTGACTTAGCTCAAAGTCAGGGAATTGTCTGTATTTTTATTGAACCCATAGCTCTTTATTCAACAAAAGATCTATATAAAAAGGATGATAAACTATGGTTATCAAGTTATCCATTAGATTTAGATGAAAAAATTAGACTTTCTCAAATAAAAGCCTATGGTAAAGGTAAGCAAATGGCGATCTTGACGTATGCTAATGGCCTCTATCTTTCTCGTCAAGCACAAGACACACTCAAACGAAAATACTCTTACGATATAACGGTTATTGATATCAGATGGCTCAAGCCAATTGCAGTAAAAGCCATACTTAATGCATGCTCAGGGATTAAAAAAGTTTTAATTGTTGATGAGTGCCGACAAACAGGTTCCTTAAGTGAAGAACTCGTATGTATGCTTCTTGAAAAAAAAGAAGATATAAAAACCCTAAAAAGAATAACAGCTGAAGATTGCTTTATTCCTATTGGAGAAGCGCACACATACCTACTGCCAACAAAAGAAAAGATTATTGAGTCATGCTTAAATATAATAAGATCTAATAAAAGTAAAAAAAGTATACCTACTGACTCAAACTGAAATACTGTGAAAATAAATGAGAGCTTGTGTTCTAGCTTTTTATATAAGAATTAGCTTACGCTTTATAGCAAAAGGAACACCAAAATCCTAGGAATATCGCAACAAATAAGCTGATGAAATATTTTTTTACTTTTTTTTGGGTGTTTTTCTAATAGCATATGTTTTTATATTTATGATTGAACAAAAAGCAGCGACGAAACAACGACAGACAAACAACTAATAATATGAAACTAATGCAGACGGAAATCAAGTCCAATAAAAGACCAAGACAAATAAGCAATAGAATCGAAACCTTTTTCCCTGAAAAAAAAAACCATAAATTGATAAATCTGCTTGCTTATAAAAGCTAATATTCTATAACCGTACGGACAGTGTGAACGTTAACAAGTTTTTTATTAAGGAAACATTTATGAACAAAGGTGAGTTAGTTGATTACATTGCAGAAGATTTAGAAGTTTCTAAAGCTTTAGCTGACAGATTTGTGAACTCTTTTACAGAGGCTGTTTGCTCAAATATTAGAAAAGATGGCATCCGCTTGGCAGGATTTGGAACATTTGGTTCTGCTAAAAGAAAAGCTAGAATTGGCCGCAACCCACAAACTGGCGAAGAAATTAAAATCCCAGCTAGATGGGTCCCAACTTTTAAAGCTGGTAGCGTTCTTAAAGAATCTGTTGAAAGAAAAAAGCGATAAAACAGCTTCTTTTTCCCTTACCAGGGATATTTCTTCACCTTGGATATCTTAAACTCTCCATATGTTATCCAAATGAATCTGACCTCACTACCTATCTTATTTTATAAAGCTTCATATTCACTTTTTTTTTAAACTATAAAAAAAGATTAGAATGAATAGTTGTATCTCTTGTTTCGACATAGTATGAATGAATCTGCTAAAAAAAGAAGAGATGCAGTTTTCCCTCTTCTCAAAGGAATTTCTTTCTTTAAAAAAATTAGAAAGGATTAAAGATGAAGAAACGTTTTTTTTTGTATTTTTTCCTCTACATCGCTTCTAGCCTCCTTCTCAACTGTAGTTCTGCTTATATTCCATATCGAAACTTTCAAGGTGGTTACAAAGATTACAAAATAGATACAAATCATTTTTCTGCTACATTTCGCGGAAATGCTTACACCAGTTTAAAAGAAGCAACATTTTATGTAAAAAAAAGAGCGAAAGAAATCTGTGATTTTGAAGGACTACCTTACTATAAAATTATTAATTTAAATAAAAATCTTGAAGAGTGTAGTATGGGCGGAGAGGTTAATTGTTTCATAGACAGCAAGTCTCGCAAAGAGACTTGTCAGAACCACGAAGCTAGATTAAAAAAACCCAGTGTTACGATAAATTTTAAATGTTTATCAAGAAACCAAGGGCCTGAATTAGCAGACCTATAGTTCACTCCTTTTATCTCAGGCTTAATGAACGTTAAGTATGTCTGCTTGTGAGGTAAAAAATTGGGAAAGAGACTATCAGATGCATCTATGATTTTTTTCCCAGGATTCAGCCCAGTAAGGAAAATGTTTTGTAACTTGATCACACTGATTTTGTGTTAAAGATTTATCTGCAATATAACTTACAACGATACCTCTATAAATCAACTCTGCCATAAATTTAGTGGGCTCTTGAGATTTTTTTAAGCCATACTTATTCATTGAAAGTAACCAAGCCAAAAGAAGTTTTAATTTTTCTCTGCTACGCACACTCTTATTCTTTGGAATTCCCTTATAATCAAGATACCCTTCCCAAACCTCATTCAAACCTTTCATAGTATAAGATCCAATTGTATGTATATCCTGGTGGTTTGGAACACCAGGTTCTCTCTGTTTTGTAACATGATCTGCAAAAAAGTGTTGTAAGACCTCTACGCTTAAAACTTTTTCATATTTTTCAGATACTGCAGCTAAATTATAACGAGCACTTTGGTTTACCTTTTCGTTTAAGACTGTTTCTAAATCGAGATCACGAGCATTTTTGTTAGAACCAAATCTGAGAGAATAAGCAACCTTACCTTCTCCGCAAAAATAAGAAATACCATCAGCAAAACCTTCATTTATTGCAGCAACAATCTGCCTATTGTCAACTTTCCTTTGAACTTGAGAGAGCTGTAAGCTGTTCAAAAACGAGTAATCATCTTCACCATCATTAAGAAGTCTTTGATGATTTGTAAAATCATCGTAATTATCAACAAAAGTTGAACTACCACCCTTTTGATAGGTAAATAACTTTGATGCTATATTGAAATATTGGTGATGGCCCATTTCATGAGCTCCTATTCCAAGATTTCTATAAAACTCATGATCATAAATTTTTTGCTTAAGTACTTTTTTGCTATGAGGCAAAAAAGCCATTGTGTATCCATTAGGTTTTCTTGAAGCCGTTGTCCAGAAAGCATTATTTACGTCCACAAAGCTTTTTGTTTCACCACTTGGTAAAGTTATTTTTGTTTGAAAGATTGGTAGAGCTAGGACCTCTATAGGAGGTCTTGCTGGTGCTCCCGGAATATTCGAAAAACACTCACTTGTTTCATTCACACTTGCTAGCATTGAAAGATACATATTTTCAAGTGATTTTTCTCCGTATTCTTTTTTACAAATAAAAATATTTTCTCCTTTTGATTCTTCTTTGTGCTTTACATCATTACACTTGTAGGATTTATCACCGACCTGTTGACAATTATTGTAAGACTCAACTTTTTTGTAATTTTTAATCATTCCAGTCACAAATTGACTTCTAATAGGGTCTGCTCTTACGCCGGTTAAATCTACAGGAAATTTTTCATTTTTTTCACTTACACTGTTCCAAAGCCACAGATTAACTTCACCAAGATCTTTTAAAGCTCTACTTTTATCGCAAGTAGGATCATCTGACTTATGCTGATTAAGCTCATAATTTTCTTTTAGTTTAACAATTTTTGGTTTGCTATTTTTTTCGCTAGAACCAACCTTTTCTTGAGTAATTTTGCAAGAAAAACAACCAACAACCAAAGTAAAAAAAGAAAGAGTTATTAAAAATATATGACTAGATTTTTCCTGCATTTTTTAAATCCTTTCGCAACGATTAATTATTATATATTATAACAAAAATAATTTTATCGACAAAAGACGACACAAAATCGAGGTGAATACAAGATCGTATGATAATCCCCATTGAAAGCGATGATATAAATTTTATTGATTAATGTAAAAAATTTTTAAGAAAAAAATTCTGAAAATATAGGAAAAAATTACCCACATTGGTCTAAAATATTTAATGTTTCAAGCCAATAAGTGTATGAAGTTTCAAAATCGAGCTTATACTTGTAGTCTTTTTCTTGAAAGCATTGCCCGATATTTTCAAGAAGTACCCATGAAACCTTATCGTTCACATTTTCGAAAACCTGCTTTTTATCAGAACGCATCAAAAGAAAAATCACGGACCAAAATGATTTATCTTCTATATTTTTATTAAATATTTTTTTTATTTTTGTCCTTTCCTGCAAAATTCTAGAAGAGAAAATAAATCTTATAAGACTATCAAATACTTTACAGGTCATAAGGCCTTCTCTAAAAGAAGCTACTAAAGAAAAAACCATGCCTATTGCAACTGCCTGACCGTGACTTATTTGTTCTAAGTGATCTTGATGAAGAAAGGTTTCAATAGCGTGACCTAGTGTATGACCAAGATTTAGAATGACTCGTTTATCCTGTTCAAAAAAATCATTTTTAACAACTTCTTGTTTAAAAAGAACTAACTTATAAAATAATTTATCATCATTAACTCTACACGACACCCCCCAATCGCTGACTTTTTTTATACCTTCCCAAGATGACATCAAAAAAGCGTGCTTTAAACACTCTGTGAGCCCTGAATAAAACTCTCGTTGGCTCAAAGTCTCGAGCCAGCTTTTACAAATAATAATTTGCTTTGCCGGATAGAAAGATCCAATCAAATTTTTCCCATAAGGAAAAAAATTTACCCCACATTTTCCCCCGACAGAAGCATCAACCATAGCTAATAAAGTCGTTGGAACAATAGTTACATCAATTTTTGCAATAGAAGCAGCGAAAGATGTAATATCACTTGTAACCCCCCCCCCGATAACTACCCAATTTTTTTTTTTGTCCATTCCTTCGCCAATAAGACAGTATCTTTCCGACCGAATGGATGGTTTTTAAGTTTTCATTAACATTGTTTAAAACCATTTTATCTTGTGGCAAAAAAGAGTTCCACCTTTCACAGCACAAAGATGCATCCACAACAAAAAAGGCGTCTGAAAACAGACTGTTTAAATTAGCTAAATCATCAATAAAAGAAACCTTTGTTGAATAAGAAAAAGATTTCTTAGAAACCTCGTTACAAGATTCTGTAGCTGTTTTTACTTTGACACCTCTAAGAAAATAAGAAGCGGCTTCAAGATAAGGTATTAAGTCTTCTGAACCAATACCACCTAAATCCCAAACATGAAAACGGCTTAACTTTAGCCTAATCGCTTTAATAATAATATCTAAGGTACCCTTAGACCAACCAAGTGCCGCTTCAATATCTCGATTAGAGTGAGTGTCTAAGAATGGCATTTTTTTCCATTTATATTCAAGTAAGTCGTTTTCAACAGAACTTTCTTGCACCTTTCTAGATGAGTTTTTAATAAAGCCAACATCGCCAAGCACTATTCTTCTCCTCTCATAAACTCACGCCATAAACTGAGTAAAAAATAATCTTTCCAAAAAAAACAAAGTATTTGCAAGGAAAAATCTTAAAGGTAAAAAGAAAATATAAATTGATTTTGATAAAACTACTGGATAAATAAAAAAATCCTTTGAAAGAGACTTGACGAAACGACCCAAAAACTGCTAGAAAATCACCTGACTGATCCTCAGTAGCTCAGTCGGTAGAGCAGGTGGCTGTTAACCACCTTGTCGGCGGTTCGAGTCCGTCCTGAGGAGCCATTTTATTTATATACTCTGAGATAAGCCCTTGAGTCTTTAAGACTCGAGGGCTTTTTGTTTAAGGGATATAAAGACTGTTTTGTATTAAAGACTTTTGATTCGAAACAAAAGAGAAAGAAATACTCTCCCAATAAAAAATCATAAAACAACTCTTTGTAAAAAAATAACGAGGTTTCTTTTTCAGTTATGTCAATCAAAGAAAGAGTATAAAAAAGTTTAGCGGCCTTAGTTTTAAAAATCAAGAAATCTTATTAGGAAAAATATAAGTCTAAAAAAAATATTCAAACTTAATAGCAAACCTTTATAATTATTTCTAAAGCCCATTTGATTCATAGAAAAATCACTCTTCTAACTCTTTTGCTTTTTCAACCATAAGAACTAAGCCAAGATTAAGCACTAAAGATGGAGTAACCCATGCTATTATGGATTTGACTCTATCTTTGGAGTTTCTTGGTTTTGAAGAAACTCTTCTTAATAAAACTTGTGACTCCTCCACAGCACCTAGATTAACTGTTATGTCTTTATTCTCAAAAGAAAATGTAATATTTTGAGAGACAACAGAAATTTCACCCTCGTTTGGACTTTTATAAAAAGATTTTAAAATTTTTTTTGGCTCACTGACTTCAACTATTTCTTTTATCGGCTGGGTATAAGGAGGATCTATTGGCATTTCGAGTTCTCTTGTTATCATAGTGAAATGTCCCGGTTCTATTGTTCCATTTATTTCAACTCGCGACTGCAAAATCAAATCATGTCTGAGTAAAACTTTGTTATCCTTAAAATCAATGTCATTTATAATTGCAAATTGTTTAATACCCATCGAAATATAATTTTTTCCCTCATAAAAATCAGGTTTAAAGGAAAGTGCCATCTCCGTATCACTTGCATCCCATGTTTGTGATTGAGTCTGCTTGTAATTTAAAAAATTTTGTATGAACTCCTCCAGATTTCCATCTGGTCTTTGGGATTTAAATTTTTCCTTTATTTTAGGCAGAATACCTTCGAAACCTTCTTTTAGATCACATAAAACGCCATCAACCCTATGCAGCTGCCGCGGGGTATCGTTCAAGACTTGGGCTTCGACATCATATTTTTTGCTCTCATACGTATACCTCCCTATCGATGGTTTTGTGTCTTTAAAATTATTAAATTTTTCGATGCTTTCCATTAATGCTGGACGTCTTTTATCAGATACAAAGATATTTTTTGTCTCTACTTTTGGAGATAAAATTTGTGTGTTATTATCCCATATCCTAGTATAATTGTAATTATCTCTTAATCTTTTTGGAACTAATTCAAACTGAGAACTTTGATCGTTAATTTTTTCCCAATCAGTTTTTTCTATAGCAAGTTTCATTTTTCCATTGACGTTAAAAGACTCTAGTCTTTCAATTTTTTTTAAATTATCACTTGGAATATGAAGAAAAACTACGTCTTTTGGGCTGAGCTTAAAATTTGGGTAATCAGAAGTTAGCGAAATAGATTCCGTATCAAGTTCTAGATTTTTATCTTGAAGGGTAACTAAAGCTACGTTTTCATCAAGTACATCTGAAAAAAAGATAACTTCTTTTCTATCACTTTTTTCTTTATTAACCCGAGTCTGACATGATAAAAAAAATAAGAAAATTAACATTAAATTTGAGTACTGAAATATTTTTCTCATAAAATTCCTTATTAAATCAATTTTTTATTATTTAATTAAAGTTTATGAATAAACTGAGGCAGGATCAAGATAAAGCTATGAATTTTAATTAAAATTTATTTTTTTTGATAAGACAAGTAGTTTCCACACAAAGATAAAGACCCAAAAACAACTCCCATCGACCTTGCTGAAACAGATTTTGATAAAATATTGAAAAGACTAAGAGCTGTGAAAGAAGAAGTCACAAAATTTCTTGTTATTATAATATTTTTCATATCAGAAACCTCTAGCTTATTCGAAAGACATAGAAAGTTAACGGTTGCGCCGGACACACCTAGACCAAGATGTTTTAAAATCTGTGGCTTGCTTCCAGCGAAAATCGAGTTACTCTTAAAAAAGAAAACAACAATAAACATATAAAAATAAAACTTACGTTTCATAAACTCCTTCCTTTTTTTTAACCAACTGATAATAATAAAAAAAATAAAAAAAAGATATTACTTTTCTTATTCAACAATCACATCAAAAAATAATATTGACACACGCCAATTGTTAATTTAAGATAAAAAATTTTTCATATGGATTACGAACCTATCCCTTTCTATCGGAGGATAAAAAAATGAGACAAATACTCTTCCTAGTTCTATGCTTAAGCTCTCTAGCCACATTTGGAAGTGAGGGAAAAAGAAAAAGAGCTGACAACAGTACTTCTAATCAAGACAAACAGATCAGTAAACACAGAAGAGAAACTGATTTAACAAAAACAGAACAAGAAGCTCTAGTTGAGTTTCAAACCATTTGGAAAAAGAGTAAAAATCCAAACAATATTGATGTGAAGTTCCCTTGTGAAAAACTTAGAAAATTAATGCCTTTTACCTTCTATCAAAATAAAACCTCCGCAGGTAGCTTTGATGATCTTGTTGTGGCTGCTCAAACATCTGGTGAATGCACTTGTGACAAAAAGTGTCAATACGAGTGCAAAAAAGACACGAAAATCATAAATAATTTTCGAGAGACTTGTGAACAAAATGAAACGACAAACGATAGCTAAAAAAATAAATAAACTTAAAACTCTTTTTCGGTAATATAATACGTCCTAGCTAGGATCAAATTGAATCTACTTTGCTCTTTTTTGGTTTCTGTAGTGAAATATTAAGTCTCTTTTCTGCCAAGCCAACACAGTGGAAAACAATAAAACCTAAAAATATCCCCAGGAGTAAATTTGAGAAAACGACGCCTAAGACTGTTGTAAAAAAGGACGTTGAGTAACTGAGATTTTCCCTTAAAGATTCCTTAAAAATATCTGGGTTTGACAACTTATAACCCACAAGTAATAATATTGCAGCCAAACTTGCTATGGGTATCTGGTTCAACAAAGCACCAGCGTAGACAACAAAAAATAAAAGAAAAAAACCATGTAGTATCGTAGAAGTTTTTGTTTTGCCCCCAGAATGAATGTTTGCCGAACTTCTAACAATGACTTGAGTGAGAGGTAGACCACCAATAAAACCAGAAACCATGTTTCCGACACCTTGAGCTAGAAGCTCTCTATCCGCAGATGTTTTTCTTTTTTGTGGGTCAAGCTTATCAGTTGCTTCTAAACATAGAAGAGTTTCAAGACTTGCCACAAGAGCTATAAGAAACGCAACAAAATAAATTTTGGGATCCTGCCAGACAGTAAAGTCAGGCCCTGTTAGCTTTGAAAAAAAGTCGGGCAAAGAGGATACAGAAACAATATTTACCAGTTGATCCTCGGAAAGGACTAAAAATCCTGTTTTTTGAAATAAGAAATTTAGCAGTATTCCTGCCAAAACAGCAAATAAAGATGCTGGAACAACTTTTGACAAGTGCTTTGCTAACTTGTCCCAAGTCACTAAAATAAATAAAGCAAAAAAAGATATCAGAACAGATCCAAGATCAATCCTTTCGAACATATAAAATAATTCATTCAAAGTTGTATGACCATCCACTTGAAAAAAAGCGAAATCTCCTTCAGGGTCTGAATTGTAACCGAACAGGTGTGGTATCTGTTTAAGAATAATAACAACACCGATCCCAGCTAACATTCCTTTTATTACAGACTGAGGGAAAAAATACCTCACATAACCAGCTTGAGCTAAACCAAATATAATTTGCATAAAACCTGAAATCACAACAGCAAACAAAAAAGACTCAAACGACCCTAAGGTATGAATAGAGTAAAGTACAACAGCAGCAAGGCCTGCTCCTGGACCACTGACTCCTAGGCTTGATCCACTCAAGAATCCCACAACAATTCCTCCTATTATTCCAGCAATTAGGCCAGAAACAAGGGGAGCTCCAGACGCTAAAGCAATCCCTAAACACAAAGGAAGAGCAACGAGAAAAACTACAATACTTGCAAAAAAATCTTCTTTTAAACTTTTCATTGTTTCACACATATTTAGTTTGTATTTTAGCCTTTTGAAAAAATAATATATGCGTGAAAGAAAAAACAATACATAATATCCCATATTTTAAAGGAGGAATCACCCAAATACGTGTAGGAAAAGCTGTGTACTATTTTTGCTTAGTCAAAGAAAATTATACAAAATTATCTACACGGACCTATTCAAGATATTTTTTTTTATATATAATAAAAATGAAGACTGAAAAAACTTACAAAGGGAAATTTATAATGAAGAAAATCTTGGGATTGTTATGTTTGTCCATTTTTTTATCTTCTTGTCATAAGATAGAACAATTTACAAATCCACTAGCTCAAAGTAAAGAGGATATTAAGACAAAGAAAAAGAAGCCTCTTCAAGCAATAAAAAAAAGAGCAAAAAAAAATTGGGTGACTCAAAGTATTGAAGAGACTATTCAATCATACCAAACTTGTAAAGAAAAAATAATCAATTGCTCTAAAACTGAGACAAAACCAGAATCATGCACATGGGAAAAATGGTTGAAAGAAGAATTTTCAGACACAAGACTCTGGTACAAAAAGAAACAAGAAAAAGAAAATATTACTCCCTATTGCTCAAGATTAAAAAATAAAAAGGAACAAGATTCATGTGTCTTATATTCTTTAACTTGCAAAAATCCTAAAGTGAAAAAGATAATATCAAAAGCTTACAGCAGTTGTGCATTGAGAGTAGATGGTAGTGTCTTATGTTGGGGTGACAACAAGTTGACCTCGTTAAAATCCTACAAAGAAAATGAACCTTTTCTAGCAATTTCCTCGGGCTTCAACCATATTTGCGGCATAAAAAGTAACAAAAAAGGTTTTTGTTGGGGAAGTAAAACTCTAAGTAAATATAATATTCCTGAAAATTTCGGAACCATAGAAGACTTATCACTCAGCGCTGAACATACTTGTGTTATCAATCGAAATAGCCTGAAAGCTAAATGTTGGGGGGATAATGAATACGGTCAAACGAGTATCCCTAACGATTTAGGCCAGGTTAAGAAAATTTCCACTGGTATTTTTCATAACTGTGCACTTAAAGCTGACAAAACAGTAAGATGTTGGGGTTGGGACTATTTCGGTCAGACCGACATCCCTGTTGATGTTGAAGGTGTTAAAGAGTTACATTCTACAAGTGCTTACAACTGTGTAATCAAAGAAAATAATCAGGTTCAGTGCTGGGGAGATAACAGAGATGGCCAATGCGATGTCCCTGAAGATTTAGGTGAAGTAAATGAAATCGCTCTTGGCGGTAAACATACTTGTGCTATTACAAAAAATGACGCTTTAGTCTGTTGGGGGAAAAAGGATCGTTATGAAGCACTTGTAGACAAAAAGCTATACGTAAAATCTGTTTCGGCTGGATTTGATCATACTTGCGTCATAACAGACGAAGAAAATTTAGTTCAATGTTCGGGTACGGAAGAAAAACATACAACAGCTGTCCCAAGTGAATTTAAAAAAGATTAAAAATTATTTTTTTCTTCATTTTTTTTGAGAATAGAAATATTTTTTTTAAACATTGATTGATAAATTTCTAATTTGTCTACGTTAAACGTATAGTTATTTTGTGTATCTAAACCTTTCCATATTTTATACGCTTCAACTAAAAATTCTTCTTTCTTCGTCAACACCCATAGTCTTTCATTTAGAGTTATTTTATAAATATTTTTTGAATTTACCTGATGTGTGTTGTTAAGGTCTGAATTTCTATAACAAGCGTCAAAGTTATTAAATAGTTTATTTGATTTTCGATAGTATTGCTCAGCTTTTGAAAACACAAGTCTTTCTTCATAACTTTTTCCCTGAAGAAAAGCTAAAACACCTTTGTTATAAGTATTTATGAGAGGGAGAAGAGTTTGAGAACACAAATTATCATCTTTAACCTTAGAAAGAAACAAAAAAACATCCAAAGGTTCCACTTTGTTTTCATCCAGTAAATCGTTGATCAAAGTAATGTATTTATTATAAAGACTATTATTATTTGATATAGTCTGTATTTTTTTTCGCTCTTTTTTTATGTCTTCTTTCAAAAATAAATTCTTCATGTTTTTTAAAGTAGTGTTGTCCAGTGATACTTTTTTTCCTCCGACAAACCAATTTTGATCAGAAGAATCTATCATCTCTGTTATAATCTTACTTTTGTTTTGAGGGCCTGATAGAGTGATGTCGTGTATTTTTTCATCTATATCGAAACTTAGCACACAAGGAGTATAACAAGAAAATATTTCATTAACGTTAACACTTACATTGTCTTCAAATGTTTCTAAAGCTATATGACGCTGTGTTCTTTTTACTAGGACAACATTGTCTTTAAAAGAAAAATTCTTGGAGTAATCCGGATGAGATAAATATAACTTATTCGGATTAAAAAAAGAAATATTTTCATAGAAAACCAAACCATTTTCGTTCGATTGACCTAGGAATTTATTTTCATAAAATACCAAAGCTCCAGTTACAGGCGAAATTTTATTCATCGCATTTTCTTCTTCAATTTTTATATATTTGTTTTTTTTGTGAGAATAAAAATCACCCAGAACAATATGACTTTCCCCAGTAAGACTAGACCTTTGACTTTGCTCTAAAACTTTAAAACTAAAAGTATTTTGATCTAAACTAAAAACACGACCTTTCCCAACAAAAGAAGTTTCTCTTTTAGTTCCATTTATATTGACTTGTGTGCCATATAAAGCAATTTTTTCGTTTTTTACTATTCGTTCCTTTAGATATGATGGAAAAGAAACAACGTAAGACTCTTGACTTTTTTTCTTTATTTGTAACTGTAATGGATAATTTGACTTAAATTCATTAACAACACTTTCTACCAAGTGTCTTATACCCTTTTCTCTGAAATAATTTTTGTATTCTTTTCTAACAGAATAAACAACTTGACCATTGATGTTAATAAAGTCAACTTGGAAAAATTCTTTATCAACTATCGGTCTAACCATCAAAGAAATAGTGTTTATAAATGGCTCATCATTCCAGCCTTCTCTTGTATAATATGCAGATAACTTGTTAATTTTCTGTTGACTTTTTGTGTCAAGATCAAAACTTAAATCTTCAAATAAGCCAGTGTTCTCGAGAGATTGTTTTAAGACATCTTTAATTCCAAGCGCAAAAGATTCTGAATCGTATGAAGAGGAGTAAATATCAAGATCTGTATCTAGGATAAAATAATTTATTTTTTCTAATGAGCTTTCAAAAAAGTTATAATGGAAACTATAGCCAGAGAATGGTATGAAATCTTTTTTAATAGCAAAAGGAAAACTACCTTTTTTTGATAACTTAGCTTCATACAACTTATCTTTTGAGTCATTTAATACTGTTGTAAAAACTCCGTAAGTATCAGTTTGCCCGATCTTTTTATCATTTAAGAAGACATCAACGCCTGAAACTCCCTGCACACTTGGTAATTTTGTTTTTGTTACAAACACATCAAATGAAAAACCTTTTTTTAACTCTACACCAGAAATCTTTGGGGAAGATCTTGTTATTTTTTTAACAGTAGTTTGATAAGACTCTTTTGAAACTACAAGTTGCGCTTCAGAACTTGACCAATTTTTCAATGACAACAAGCACTTTCCCAAAAGGTCGGTTACACAATGACTTTTCATCAAATTATATTCACCATAAAGGAGCTGAACAACAGCACCTTTTAGAGGTAAATCACCACTTTTAACGAAAATAATATTTTCATTTGTTTTTTGTTTATTAGGTGATTCTTCTAGAGGTACTTTGAAAAGTTTTGGTATATTTTCTATAGAATAAATTGTTTTTAATCCATTTTCGTTTAGGTCTTTTTTTATATTCTGATCGTTTTTTTTTCCATTTGAGGTTTTTAGGTAAGAAGAAGGGTCTGGTTTATAATTCTCTACAGAGGGAAATTCAACTGGCGGATTTTTTAAATCTGATATCCTTGCTGTCACCTTTAATAAGTGATTTTTATTTGAAGTCTTTAAATTTATATTTTGATAATAAAATGAAAAATTTTCTTTACGAACAGATAAGAGAAAATCGGACTTTGTTAAGAAACTCAAATCAAGTAGAAACTCCCCTTCATGATTAGAACGCCCCCTTAAAACCCCTTCGATAAAAACTTCAGCATCTTCAACAGGTTCATTCTGAGCACCTCTAACACTAACGAGAATTTTCTTATGACCTTGACTTAAGCAGCTTACTATTAAAAAAAAAATAGTACAAAATGAAAGTTTAGAATAAATTTTCATACTTTTATTCATAAAAAAACCCTATATTATTCAATTAAAATAACTTTTATCGATACTAGCCAAACTATTCGACCCAGGAAAAATAACCAAGTATTTTTTTTTATTTTCTTTTAACTTTAAAAGCAAACTTCCCTTTGGGATATAAAAAGACACTTTTTCTTCACCTGAATAATCATAAATCCAATCTATATTTTTTTTAGCAAAAACAAAGGGGATAAAATGAGAGGGTATACTAACCGTACCTTTTAAATATTTTCTTCTAACCAAAGAGTTCTTATGCAACCAGCCCATGGATTGATTCTTAATAATAAAAACTTTTTGCCAAAAAGAAAATCTTTCAAACAAAATAAGTTCGTCACCTTCATTTAGAAGATAGTTACCCACCCGACTTTTAAAGTTTGGAGTCTTCCTTAAGGTTGTATGATTAGACTTTACAGAAGCAATATTCAAAAGATTTTTTGGAACTTCTATAATATTTTCTAAAACTTTTGAATCTGAATTACTCCATTTCTTAGGTAGTTTGTAGTTTAAATGTGAAAAAACTTTTTTTTTCGAATGAACCTTATGAGAGCTTTGACAACTGCTTATAAAATAAGAGGTCAAAAGAACCAATACAAAATTGCTTGTGACTAAAAAATTCTTGGGGGAAAATAAGTTGAGCATATTTAACTCCACTAAAGATTTTTTTTATGAAAAATTCTGAATAGTAATTTTAAAAGACTCTTTGATCTTAGCAATATGAATGAAAAAAAGAAAAAAAAATGATTTGAGCATCAGAAGAGAACCCAGTAATATTATAATTAATTAAAAAATATTGTCATTTTGCCAAAATAAATATACTCTCATACATGAAATTAGATTTTTTTTAGTGTAAAAGATGAATTAGGAAATCATCAGGTACTTATTAGCTCGGCAGGAAGATTCTAGGTCAAGGAAAATACAGTGAAAGGACAAACAACCCACCAAAAGAAACAAGTCATATTTCATATTGCTATTTATAAATTGAGCAGTATCGGTGATGTAACACTATCCACAGCATGTATCAACTTACTTCAACAGCTACCGTCACCTCCTAAAATTACGTGGATAGCAAAAAAAAGCACACTTTCTTTTTTAAAAAATTTTTTTCCTCAAATCAACATGATAGAACTAACAAAAGAAAAAACGCTTACAACAACCATAGAAGAGTTGAAAGATGTAGACTTTCTTGTGGACTTGCAGGGTAATTTAAAGTCATTCTTTTTTAGAAATTTTTTTTGGATCAGACACAAAAAAAATGTTTACTCTTTCACACGCCCAAGACTTGATCGAAATAAAATTATTATAAAAAGCTTTTTTTACGGAAGATCTGTAGTACCAATTAAAAGGCAAAGCCCACAAAGACAGTATGAGCTTATGAATCAAACGTTATTTAAAGCTCTTCAATTTGAATTTCCAGAATGTATAGCTAAACTTTCAACAGAAAATGCGACTCCTTTTTTACCTGTAAGAAAAAGTGATTGCTCCTCATATAAAATTCTCTCTCCTTTACTTTCTAATAACAGTAATTGGATCGGAATTGCTCCTGGTGCTTCTTACTCAACCAAAAGAGCTCCTGTTTTTATTTTCACCCAAATTATCAATCAGATTGAAATCCTTTTGAAAAAGAAAAAACATACTTTTAAACTTGTCTTTCTTGGTAATAAACTCGATCGTCAATTAAGTGAGTTAATCATCGAAAAAATCAGCGAAGACATTGATTGCATAAACCTCGCAGGAAAACTAAGTTTATCACAAACAAGTTCTGCCATAAAAATGTGTCAATGTTTGCTTGCAAATGATAGCGCTCTAACTCATATTGCAGAGGCGGTAGACATTCCATCTATTACACTTTTTGGGCCTACAAGCGAATATTTCGGGTTTGCGCCTTTTAGAAAAAAATCAAAAGCATTTTCCAGCCAGCTTGGCTGTCGCCCATGTTCAAAGCATGGTGAAAAATCTTGTCGCTACAAAGATCGACTTTGTTTTACAAACCTCCCAGTTCTTGAGATTAGTAAATATATTTCAGACTTAGTTTAGAACAAATAATGATTCTTTTTATTGCATAGTATGCTAATATTTTTGAATTTCAGAAAATGCTGGCTACAGAAGTTTATTGTGTTTTTCATTGAATCATTAACTTATTAGAACAAAGAACTACTTAAATGGAACTTCGAACCTTATTCATAAACATTTGGTCTATTTTTATTACGTCTTTTCTTGTACTCTTAAAATTCTTTAGTTTTTTTTCTTTGTCACTCAGAAAGAAAATACTTAAGAGAGAGCTTACCAACAAAATGTTACAAGAACTTAGTAGAGAACGAGCGAAGGTCGAAACTTGTTTTATTTTCTTTTGTAGTTCTGCTGGAGAACTTGAGCAAGCTCTGCCAATTATTCAAGAATATAAAGAAGACCCGAAAGTGATGATCTTGGTCATTTTCTTTTCAGAGTCTGGCTTAATCTATAACGCAACACAAGACTACAAAATTAATCATATACTATCCCCATTTGATACTCTTACAAACTGGAAAAAAATTATATACGCTACAGACCCAACAGTAACTGTTGTTGTTCGCCATGAGTTGTGGCCTTGTTTTTTACACCTTGCCAGTAAGCACAGCAAACTTCTTCTTATCAACGCATCTTCACCCTCAGGAACTAAGGGCTCTTACTTAAAAAAGAAAATCAAAACATTCCTTTATAGTTTTTTTGACAAAATATGCCTAGTTTCCTCACTTGACCTAAAGTTCTTTTTGAAAAATTTTGCAATACAAGAAAAAAATTTGACCGTCACAAGCGATACAAAGTATGACAAAGCTATCAAAAACATAGCGCAAAAATCAAAAGCTTTCTTAGCATGGGAGCAAGAATGGAAACTTACCCACGACTCAAAGAAAAAGACACTGATTGTTGGCAGTGCTTGGGAAGAAGATATCTTTAATATATTGGAAGCTGTAGATCATCTACAAGATCAATTTTTTGAAAAATTTCAGATTATAATTGTTCCCCACGAACCGACTAAGAAGCTTGTAAAGCATACAGAAAAACTGTGTTTCAGAAAGGGTCTTCGTAGTAAAGTTTTTCCGAGTGAAAAAGGTTCTGGTAATGAAAAAAATAAGATTATCATTGTTGGTATACTTGGCATACTAAAAGATTTATATAGATATGCTGACATGGTCTTTGTGGGTGGTGCATTTCACTATCAAGTTCATAATGTATTAGAACCTGCCGCTTTCGGGGTTCCTACAGCCTTTGGACCATTGTATAAAAATAGCAGGGAAGCTATAGAATTGGTTTCTTCTGGAAAATCTTGTGTTACTATAAACCCGGTAGAAATTGCCAAATGGTGGCAAGCTTCATCAAAAGTGAATAAACAAGACAGTAAAAATATAGAAAAACATCTCCTTAACTTTTTAGGAGCTAAACAAAAAGTCATGCATGAGATTGATGGTTTTTTAACCTCGAACAAATGAGTTCAATATATGCTTGAAAAAAGCCTTATAGTTAATCGCTCGTTTTTAGAAACGAGAATAGCTTTATTAGAAAATAGCCAGTTGGCTAAACTATGGATAGAAAGGGATGATGAAAAAGGCATCCTTGGTAACATATATAAAGGTACTGTCTTAAGAGTTCTTCCTGGTATGAATGCAGCGTTTGTAGATATTGGCTTAGGAAAATCTGCTTTTCTATTTGGTGGTGACTTATTAACCCCAGAAGAACGCGAGTCTCAAAATTTAGATTTAGAAGAATCATCTGCTGTTTCCAATAAGGTAGAAATTTGTCCAATCCAAAATAAACTTGCCGATGGGCAAGAAGTGATTGTTCAAGTATCAAAAGAACCTCTAGGAACCAAGGGGCCACGAGTTACAACCCAACCGACAATTGCAGGCAGATATGTTGTTCTTATGCCGGGAAATAAAACAGTTGCACTTTCAAGACGAATAGAAGACGAGGTAGAAAAGAGGCGATTAACTAACATTAGTGAAAAATTGGTAGAGAATGAAGACTACGGCATAATTGTCAGAACAGCCGGCCAAGGAGCCCCAAAAGAATCTATTGCAAGAGATTTTAACTTACTCA
>PASJ01000047.1 GCA_002711925.1 Pseudobdellovibrionaceae bacterium
ATCTGAAGAAAAACGTGAATCAAGGACAAAACCTTCTTCACGAAGCAGAAAATCATCTGAAGAAAAACGTGAACCGAGGTCAAAAACCTCTTCCCGAAGGAATAAGTCATTTAAAGATAAACATAGCTTTAAATCCAAAAAATACTCACAAAAATAAAACTCTTCTAGAACGAAAAGACTTTCCAAATCTTACTAATGTATAAAAAAGCAGTAGAGTTTCATACTTAACTTAGTGTTGCAAAATATCATCAATTTTGCTATAATTTCTCTTAAATCTAAGTAATTTGAGGGAAGTTATGAAAAATATTCTAATAAGTTTATTATTATCAAATTCTCTTGCTTTTGCAGCTGCTGAGCAGAACGGGGAGTTTTTTAATGATGGAGCATTAGATCCCAAAGAATCAATTCTATCAAATGATTATTTTCCTTTTCAAAATATTTTAGAAAAAATTCAGCTTACTACAAATGATCAACCATTTCTTGAATTCATAAAAGAAATTCATAATAAAAAAATATCTTTAAGCCAATCATCTGGTGAAGAACGTATGATTTTATTAGAAGAAATTGATAAATTAGAAGAAGCTTTATACAGTATAGATATTAAAATATTATTTCGCTTATTTAGGTATAAACTAGAAAATTTTCAATATTTAAGTCAAGAATTTTTTGACTTATATGATATTGTTTACGGAAAGTTTCAAATCAGTCGAGCAACAACAGATGATTTGTTATCTTTTATCTCTTTTAAAATTAATGATGATACAGTTTCGGTTGAAAAAATAGAGACTTTTCTTAGTAATCATGAGTATTATTTAAACAAAAAAACTAAATCTATTTTTATTTATGAACAAAAAGATGTTCATACAGACCCACATATCACTGCATTTGTTCTATTTCCAGGAAAGTACATTGAAGTTCTTGACTCTATTGGTATGAATGATCCAAGTTATCCAACAGGTCTAATTGAAGACATATATCAAAAA
This sequence comes from Pseudobdellovibrionaceae bacterium, assembly GCA_002711925.1. Classification (GTDB taxonomy): domain Bacteria; phylum Bdellovibrionota_B; class Oligoflexia; order Oligoflexales; family Bog-1112. The sequence goes on from PASJ01000047.1 coordinate 984, forward strand.
TTAAACTTACGTGAAGGTAATGACATAGGAATAGTTGAACATGATTGCGAGCGACAAACCTCAGCTGGTATTTGTCCATACTACGCGATATTTTCAGCCATAAATACAGATTTTCAACCTATTTGGAAAAATAATTTAAATCCTCAAGGACGAACGACCGTACCGATGGATGCAAAGCTGATGAGTGCCACAGGCTCAATAAAAAGACTAGAGTTTCTTGAACATCAAGCTGAAATTATTAGAGAAAGTGGAAGCGACTTACCCTCTTTTGTTATTGGTCGATCAGCAAAACCTGTTTTAACGACTCTTGGTAAAAAAGATTTTACATCTGCACCAAGAGATGTTTTATCACCAAGAACGGAAGACTTTGAATCGAAATACACTGATTTTTTAAAAGGATTAAATGGGAATACAGAATCATCTCAACTATACTTTTTCTATAAAAATGAAACCTCTTTATCTTTAGCATCTCCTTATATTCAGATTAACCCTGTAGGTAAATATATAAATACCTTAATTGACGCTGTTAAGTTTGATTTTCAATTGTTTCTTATTAGTAGAAAATTAGACTAAAAACATAAGACTACCTTACTAAATAGAAGTACAAGACAAGAACATCCCCATTCAAAATAAGTCACCTGGTCACCTGCTGTAATTATTTTAACGGGCATTGTTATCTTTATTTAAAGGAGATAAACTACAAAGGTTCATATGAACTTGAGAATGGTTTTACGAAAAAAAAAGGAGACTTAAGATGCTGATTATTTCTAGAACTACGGTTTCTTTAATTTTATTTGTTTTTATTTCCACACAAAAATCTTACGGCACAACAAGGTCTTTTTCTAAGTTCATTTTGAATCAAAGATCTTTTTTAAAACAAAATTATTTTAATAATTCATATGATAATCTGCAAAAAGTATATTCAATGTCTACTCGCTCTATGTGGGGGTATGCAAAAAATTATGAGAACCAGAAAAGATCTCACCTTTTAAGAAATTACGATCCTTTGCAAAATACATTAGCTATTATAGGATCAATTAATATTATTTACTGGGGAGTCAAAGGAGTCTACCATATGCCAATACTATTTAACTCATCTAAAGAGAAAGATAATGAGGTATCTGATAAAAATCTTAAAGGAAAAAAACTATAAAGAATAACATCATTGTTAAATGGATTGAATGTAAGCTAAACTCAATGTTTTATAAAAAGGGGTGTTTTGACTTGTTAAAAAAGGAGCATTTTGACTATAAGATAAAGTCAACGTCTTTTTTAAACCTACTTTCAAACTACCTGCCAAACTAGCCTCATAGCGGACTTTGTCTAAAGTATAAACATCTTCAATACGATCCTTTGACTCATACTCTCTTTGAAGAGCTGCTGTTATTTGTCCTGTTCCCACAAATGAATATAAAAGACTGACGTTCATTCTGTGCACAAAGCCTGGGTGAATAGTTGTATTTTCGCGGTCATTTAAAGCTTTTTGCCGCGTATTACGCCAAATAAACTCATACGAGCTACCCAATGTAACCTGGCCAAAATAAAACCAGGCTTGAGCAGCCGGAGAGACTTCCCAAAAGCCATTACTGTGATAGTGAGTTTCTTCTACTAAAGAAGAGTCATGGCGCGACAGGGCAAGTGGAGCTTTCACAGCTAATTTAAAATCTAGCTGGGGCAACAAAGAATCAACATAGTTAGGGTTGAGAAAGTTCCAGGTCAAAGATAAAGTCGGATCAGCAATACTTTGGTGACTGGCTAGATCTTTAAAGTTGTTTTTTTTCAAAGGTAAACTTAAAGATGAAACAAGCCGGTTACTTAAGCGCAAAGCAAAGGCTACCCTGTACGTTTCGATACTATTAACATTTTCAATTTTTTCAGATTTTCCTTCACTATCAAAAAATTTAGGTGAAAACTCTCTTGAATATCCAATTTGGTACTTCATTTTTTCGCTGTGAGACAGATTGAGAGGTGTTACGGAGCCACAACCACATGGGCATGAGAAAACATTAGGAGCCCACACAAAACATGCAACAAAATAGCTACAAAATAAAAGACGAAAAAACTTCACCACACTCATTTAACTCTCCACCAATAAAAACTTTAAACTCAACCTTGAATAGTATTATGAACAGTTTTTGAACCACTCTCATCAACCAAAGTAAATGTCATCTCAGGTTGAATCTTCATGCCTTTATCAACATTAACAATATAGGAATTATTACTTTTTTTAATCAATTTATCCTTGTCAAAAGTCATATTTGAGCCACAACAAGTTCTTATTTTTATTTGAGTAAGAACTTTGCCTTGATCGACTCCTTCAACAAGAAATGAGTGGAAAGTATTACCTTGCTTACTTAGAATAGAGTCTGAAGAAAAATTTTTTGAAGCACTAAAAGAAACCTTAAAAGATTTTTTTTCTTGACTTTCCATAGCCTTAGAATTTGAGTTTGCACCTAAGCCACAAGAAAGAAAAAATAAAACACTAAAAAAAACCAAAATTTTTGTCTTCATACCTTTACTCCCAAACAAAATAAAATTAATAAGATATATCTACCAAAAATACACAAAGACTAGAGAGTAAACATGCGTATTTTTTTTTGTAAATAAAAATAAGTCAGACAACTGGCAGTAGATTCTTATAGTCTTAAAATAATTACATAATTTCTATGGGAGTGAGCAAGTCCTAGCTGGAATAACTGTGCAGGTTTTAAAAACCTTGAGAAAAAAAAACAAACGGTGAAGAAATTAGAACTTTGAATCTTTTCTTATGTAAGTAATTGGAGCTGGATAAAAATCTTGTTGCCTCTTATTTAACAAAAGATTTTTTTTCTTGCCGTAAAGCCGAACAACGGCATCATTATCTTTTTTAACAAGAGGCCGTGGAGGAAACCAACTAGAAAGACTATTGAAGCTAGACAAAGACTCCCCTTTTTTCATCCTATTGATTAAATCCTCATTCATAACTTTTCGTACGCTCTCTTTTTTATGCAACTTATGTAAACCCATTAATATAACTCCTAAAATCTCATTTAAAACTTTAAACGCAAAACGCAAAACTAAAAAATATCAAAATATACGCAACATACTAAACTTTATGTATAATTTAAATTTGGAAAATTTTTTTTCTGTAAATGACAAACTTCTTAAAAATTTCTTCACCAAGAATAAATGACTTTGTCACCGAAGAAGTGAACACAATAGATCCAAGATACTACAATTGCAAGAATTTTTTATTTTTTTTTATAGTACCCGTAATTTTAAGTATAGAAAATTGAGTTAGTACGAGATTTTAAGTACCAAAAACTAGAACCATATATTATAATAGTTTAAGATTCAAAAAGATCTCACATCAAGGCAGAAAAAGACATATAAAAAAAAATGTTTACATAAGAAATAAATGAGTAGAAAAAATGACAGCAAGAAAAAAAAATTTTTGGGAAGAAAAAACTTTATCACAACTATCTCAAACAGAATGGGAAAGCCTCTGCGATGGTTGTGGGAAATGCTGCTTGAATAAGATTGAGTATGAAGGAGAGTCGAAAATTTTTTTCACCAATGTTTCATGTAAGCTTTTTAATATAGAAACCTGTAGATGCTCTGATTATAAGAACAGACTAAATAAAGTAAAAGACTGTATTAAATTGAGTATCGACAACCTTAACTATCTAGATGAGCTTCCTGACACATGCGCATATCGTTTGATAGCAAACGGTGAAAAATTGAAAGATTGGCATCATCTTATAAGTGGCTCAAAAGAAACTATTCATGAAACAAAAAACTCTATTCGAAAAAAAGTTATAAATGAAAAGTATATCAAAGAGTCGGAACTTGACAACTATATTATAAAATGGATTCCACCAAACAAAAAAAAATCCTGATATTCTAATCTGATATTTATAGTTTTTTTAAACTAGAACTTTCCCAAAAGACCTATTTTATTTCTTTATATTAAAAAAAAACAATTGCTGAAGCCATTTTTAATGTAATAATATTTCTCATCAGATGATATTTTCACTGGGAAAAATGAGGTTAAATATTCTTTTCATTTATTGGAGATTCGTATGCTAAACATATGCCTTTTCGGTGCCGGAAGGATGGCTCAAGATCATGCAAAAAATATTTCACACCATTCAAAAAGTAAGATCTATTGCATTGTTGAACCAAACACTGAACGCGGAGAATCTTTCTCAAACCATTATTCTTGTCGATATTATAATGATCCCAAAGATGCTTTTTCAGATAAAAATATAGATGCATTCGTTATTTGTAGTAATTCGGCAACACACTGTGAACTGATCATTGAAGCATCGAGAACAGGAAAGCCTATTTTTTGTGAAAAACCAATAGGCTTAAACATCTCTGAAATAGAACAGTGCATTGATGCCCTTAATAAAAGTCAAAGCTCTTTTCTACTGGGTTTTAACAGGAGGTTTGATCCAGACTTTCAAAGACTGAAACAAAGAATTACAAACAATGACATCGGTCGAGCTTATCTTTTAGCCATAACATCTCGAGATCACCCAATGCCTCCTTTTAGTTATTTGAAAGATTCGGGTGGTATTTTCCACGATATGACAATCCATGATTTTGATTTAGCTTACTGGCTCTTAGACGATCCAGTAGAAGAAGTTTACGCCACTGGAAGTTGTAATATAGACCCAAGATTAGACGAAGTTCAAGACGCAGACACAGTTATCACAATACTCAAAACGAAATCTGGAAAAATATGTCATATTAACAATACAAGAGACACAAGCTATGGCTACGACCAAAGAATAGAAGTAACGGGAATGAAAGGAATGCTTAAAGCTAAAAATCTAAAACCAACAAGTCTCGAGTTATCAAATGAATCAGGTTTTATAAGCGATACATGCTACCACAGTTTTCCACAACGATATGAAAACTCCTACCGCTTAGAAATTAATCATTTCATTGATGATGTTATCATAAATAAAGATAAACCTTTTGTCACAGCGACCGATGGACTTTATGCAACTCGAATTGCAAATGCTGTAAAAAAGTCATTTATGGAAAAAAGAAGAGTTTTAATGTCCGAGGTTTAAAAAATTTTTTTATTTATTATAATAATGTCATTTGCTCCCTCTAAACACCTATAATAAAACATCTCATATCAAAAAATAACAAAGGTGCATCTCGTGATAAAGCATATTATCCTGGTATCATTTTGCATAATTAGTTTAGAAGGCCTGGGAAACAACAGAATAAAAGCACCAGTCGATCCAGCAAAAAGATGTGTGAGTTCAAAGATAAATCATGAAAAATGCGAAGATATGAGAAAAAAATCAATTGACATTGGATGTATAACTTACGAAGAGTATTACACTCTAAAAAAATACGGAGCCTTCCCTTCATGTAATATTTTAAAAGGAGAGGGTCTTGATATGCTCGATGGCTGGTGCCCTTGCGGTTGTTTTCACCCGGACACACTAATAAAAGTGATTACATCTAATAATTTTTTTCCACTAGATATTCGAGCAAAAAAAATACTTGAAAATCATAATAAATTTTCACTTGCGCACCTTTCAAAAGATTCACAAATAAAAAATTTTTTTATTGATTATTCCCCTATTCGTCTTATTACATATGGTGAAGAGAAAAAAAAAATGATTTCAATAAGAACAGAAGATGGGCGCACACTTGAAATAACCAAAGAACACCCAGTTTTTGTTGCGCCCGGGAAAATGAAGTTTGCACACAGCCTTAATACTAACGATCTTTTACTTGATATAAGTAGCCAAGAAGTTGCAATTCAAAGGATTGAGGAAAAAGAATACTATGGTGATGTTGTAAATTTTTCTACCGACAAAGACTCAGTCACTGAGCATATTATTTTCGCTAACAATCTAGCAGTAGGTGATCAGTACTGGCAAGCTTCACTAGAAGATCATATGAACCAAGTTCTTGTTTACATGCAGTGATGAAAAAAATTAAGAAAAAAAAATTTTTTTTATTTTTATTTTTATTTTTTTTTGGAATAACAATGATAATGACACAAAAGGAACCTTCTCCCTCTACTGATAAAAATTCTTTTGATGAAGCAAAAAAATATTCAAAAGAAGAAAAAAAAATTAACACGGTACAAAAAAAAACAAATTATCCAACTAAAGTAAAAATACGAAAAATTGAAAAAAATAAGTATACAAAAAAAACATTCATAGAAACAGCAAGAGAGTACCACTCAGTAAAATTTGAACCTTCACAAATTTCTAAAATCAATTTATTAGTATCTCATCTAGTAGAAAAAAAACAAGGTTTGAAGCAAGCTATAAAATGTTTAACTAATAAAATTTGGATAAAAGGTCTTAGCAAACAAGATCAAGCATACTCTACCCTTTTATCTATAGAAGTTTTAAAGTATTACGGTAAAAACGAAGAAATAGAACCTTTAGAAGAAACAATCAAAAAACTTCTAAAAAATTTTAGAGTTAAGAAAAGAAACACTAAAATATCTTTAAAAATAACTGAATTACTTACAAGCTGGATTGAAATATACGGAAAAAAAAACCTGCTTTCAAAACCTACGCAAATATTTATAAATTTTAATTATCAGCCTGACTACCGGCCCCTTTTTGCAACAGCTTTAAGGTACAGTTTCCCCCAAAAAATAAATAATAAAGATTTTCAAAATATTTTCTTATCTTTATTAAAAAGGAATCATCTTGGATAATAAGTTTAAACTTTTATTTCCTATACTTTTTATTTTTTCTTGTGGCAATCAATATACTTTAAAGCATCAAATCAATAAAAAAAAGTCATTTGAAAATCATACGCACCAAAGTCTTTATAAAATATTAAGAAGCCGGACAAGTCGTGAATGTATTAATAATCATCCCAATTGTAAAAAAAATATAAAGACTTTCCGTAGTTCTAAACCTGAGAAGAAGAAAGTCAACCAGAGAATACTTATTCTTGATAGTGAAAGATTTCCCGCCTATAAAGGCGCTTTTTTTTCTTATAAAAACCGTATCCTCAACTTCCTTTCTTATGAAGCAAACCACTCGTACTACTACCCTATTTGGCCAAAAATTCTCTACCCCAAAGTGCTAGATTTTGTATTCCAAGATAATATAGGTAAACATTTACAAGAGTTAAAAGAAGATGAAAAAAACCTTTTATCTAAAATCTTATTAAAACTACACCATAAAATAGAAATTATTTCACCAAAGAAAAAAGATATTGCTCACGGAGAATATATTTTTTATTTGCTAGCATCACTTAACCCTCAAGCACAATTTTTGGTTGCTCCTTTTCCCGAGCCAAGTGTTGATGAATTTTGTCACTTACCAAAATCGATAGAAAATCTCAAAACAAAATATAATCTTGCAGCAAAATCACTTACAAATTACATAAATCAACATAAAATTTCATGGATTAATCTGTCATATTCATCAAGTCTAAGTAGCATAAAAAGACATTTTGAAAGTCTTTGTCAAAAACCTATAGAAGATAAAATATTAAAAAATTTTCTCGCTATAAAAGCCTCCTTTCTTGATGAAATAATAAAGGAAAACACTCACCTTTATTTAGTTCAATCTTTACCTAACGAGTTAACAAAAGAAATAAATACTGATGCCTCTAAAAATCCTTTTTTTCAGAAAAGAAACAGATCGGTAAGGGTAGCTTATGTTTCAAAATTTAAATCAAATATTCCTCCATGGGGAATGAAAATTAATGAAAACATTGTATCAAACGAGCAGAAAGGAGCAATGAACATAGCTGATATTTTTATCAATGGAGGTATTGATGAAATAAAGGCTAGTAGCCAGTTTAATCATACTTCATTAAATTTTAATTCCATTGATAGTACAAAAAAATGGTGGCATAAAAAATCTCTTCACCTTGACTACTACGGAGTATTTCAAGCACCAATTATGGCTATGTCGAACTCATGGGCAGCCCCACTTGCTCTTTCCTTTTTAATCTATATTGAGAGTCTTTATAAAAAAAATCAAATCAATAAAAATTTAACTCGATCATTTATTTTCAACAACATACTTGAACAAAAAATTTTCGATCCTTTAAAACATCAACATTTTATCAAACACACAGAAGGTTGAAAAATTGTCATGATTCATAAATTTTTATTTATTTTATTAATTATTATAAATCTGTTTGGACCAAAAACATCGTATGGGAAAATATACCAATCCCATCCTTTGTCTCGACTTTATCTTGGTGCCGGTCATGACCCTTTTCGACCAGGAAATAGTTTTTTAGAATGTGTAGAACACAAAGGATTAAAATCTCCAGTTTTTAAACGAGGTAGTACAACTCACGCTGAAATATCACTAGTAAAGTCAAAAAGAGATTTTTTTAATAAAATAAAATTTTCAGCTCTGATAGAAGGTAGCTATTTCTTCACTGAAGGTAAGTTTGCTCACTCATTTCATGATGAAGAACTGTTTCATCACGACTCTTTATCATGGATTATACTTTTTGAGACTGATTATGGAAATTATTCACTTAAAGACATTAAATTGAAAGATGATTTTCGTCACTTAGAAAGAGAAAAGCTCTATACAAAATGTGGTCGAGAGATCGTTTCTGAAGTCAAGAAAGGTGTGAGTATCTATGCTCTTCTAACAGTTTCAAATTTATCGAGTAGTCAAAAGAAAAATCTAGAAACAAAATTCAGAATAAGTTCACATGGGAAAATATGGAATACTGATCTGGAAACTTCTTACCAATCTTTTTTAAGTGCAGCTCTTTTAACAAGTGACATAAAATTCAAAATTTATGCACATGGAGGTGATGGAATAAAAAATTTATCAAAGATTCTCACCGAAAACGAGTCAATAAAGTACGAAAAAATACCAAAAATAATGGCTGAACACATAAAAACACTAAATGAAGAAAAATCTATAGCCAGACAGTATGTTACTATAGACATTGATTCATTTACTGAAAAAACAAATCCTAAAATAAATACTTTTAAACACAAACAGCTACTTTCCATTTATTTCAAATATGACTATATTTCATCGGTTATCAAAAGACTACAATCCATACTCAACGAAAGACCGAGAAGTATCTCGAATCATTTCAAAAATTACGATAAACTTCAAGAAAATTTACTTTTGTACGAAGAAGGATTAAATACTTTGTACCGACATGCAATGTATTGTTTTCAACCGGTTGCCTCTGAAAAATGTATTTTGCCTTCAATATATCTTCCTCAAATTTTATGGGAAAAAGAACCTTTTAAAAACAAAAGATGCGAACAATTAAGGCAAAAAGCACTGCAACTAAAACTAATCAATGAGGACTTTTATAAAATGAGTGTAAGAAGAAATTTTATACCTAATTTTTCGACAAGAGATAAAAGTATTTCAATATCACGGTGGACTCCATGCTATGATTACTGAAAACTTGATGGATCATCTTTTTTCTTTGGAACCTCAAGTATTTTTACATAAGACTGATCTTCTAGAATAAATTTCTTTGCTTCTTGATACTGCACATCATCAATAAGACCTGCATAAATTCTTTCTTTTTCTCCTCCTACAATTAAAGACAACTCTTTTCTTAAACCATTTTTTATCCAAAAAATATGTTTTGGGTGTTCAAAAGGATTAAGCTTTTGTTTTTCGAAAAATTTCTCCATCTTTGATAACATTTCTTGAACAGAAGAGCCACTTTTACTCTTAATATTTATAGATTCTAAATTTTCGAATTCAAGAAGATCTTCTTTCATTTTTTCAAAAGACTTTTCTCCAACAAAAGAAAACTCTAAATCGTAAGTTTTAAGGTACGTTTGAAACTCTTTGACCATTTTATCTGTAACGGTTATAGGTGCTTGGAGCTTATTTTTATGGGCATACATAACGGCAAAACTTAAAAAAGCATCCTCGGCCCATATTGCTGAAACAAAAGAGGGAATTCTAGCACTTTCAACAACTATATCGGGAGTAATCCCTCCACCACCTTTTACATTTCTTCCTTTTTGTGTCTTATAAACTTTGTCCTTTTCACTGATTTGGGAAACTAAAGCTGAACTATCCTCAAAATAATCTTGACGCTGTATGAGTCTTCCAGATGGAAGATAATATTTAGCTGCTGTGACTTTTACCGTTGAAAATTCATCTAAATCATAAATTTTCTGCACTAAGCCCTTACCATAAGATAGTTTTCCCATAACAACAGCACGATCCACATCTTGAAGGACCCCTGAAACAATTTCACTGGCAGACGCTGATTTCCTATTAACAAGAACAACAAGTGGTACGGAAGTTTTTAAGATAGGATCTTTCTTTGACCTATATATTTTATCCTGCCTAGATTTTCTACCCTTCACTTTTAAAAGAGTTTGCCCTTTAGGAACAAGAAAATCGAGAATATCTATAGCATTCCTCAAAAGTCCCCCTGAGTTACCTCTTAAATCAATAATGAGGCCTTCTATGGATTCTTGTGAAAGACTTTGAACAGCGGATTTAAAATCTTTAGCAGCATGCTTTGAAAATTTTCTTACCTTAATATACCCTATTTTTTGTTCATCAACTCCAGAATAAGGAACATCTTGAATTATAATATTTGAACGCTTCAGTTCGAAAATTATGTTTTCATCATCATTCCAAGGTCTAATAACTTCAAGATATACAGTGGATCCTAGCTCTCCTCTAATTTTTTTTGAGATCTCACTAATTTCAAGACCTGAGGTAGAAAACTCATCAACTCTCACAATTTGATCACCTGGTAAAATACCTGCTTTTCCTGCAGGACCAGATTCCATCAATGAAAGAACTGTTAAAACATCCTTTCTAAGTCCAATTCTAATGCCAACTCCACCGTATTTTCCTTTTGTGAGCATTTCGAGCTTAGCTTTACTTTCCCCGATTAAAAATTTTGTATAAGGGTCAAGAGGACGAAGCATACCTCTTATCCCTGATTTTAACATTTCAACATCATCAATTTCGTCAACATATTTTTCTTTGACTTTATTATAAACCTTAGAAAACATATTAATGTAATAATTTGCTTCTTGTGGTACTGGCTTTTTTTGTTCTTTTTTATTGTGATCTTCTTTACTAGATACCAGCTGTGCAATTACTGTATTTTCACAAATAAAGAAGGAAAATCCTATTAGGAAGAATCCTAGAATCATACTTTTATATCTTTTTTTTACGAGCATAAAACCCTCTTTTTGTTAAGATTAATTGACCTTTACCAAAGACCCTATTGAATAAAATAAAGATGTTTAAATTTAAAATTCTTTGTCAGCTCAATATTTTAGAAAGAATCATAGAAAAAATATGAACTTTCATCGATTTCTTTACTCTTTTTATTTTACAAGAAACTTCTTACGAATAAAAGCATGTCATCTAAGATGTCTATTTAATTAAAATTAATTGTTATAAATCCCGTTTAAAATTACATATTCATACTGCCGCATAAAGGTCATAGAACAAAAGATATTTCCCACTACTGCTTGCTCAGACTTGAAGATAAAAACGCATTATTTTGGGATCTTAGAAAAAATAAAACCAATAAATTTAAAAATCAAATTTTGTAAAACCATTAAAACCCAAAGATATCTTTGTTCAACAACGAATTAAATTGCTATTTTTTTGATTTTCCATTAGTTTACTCTTAGTTACAGGTAATACTCATAGTCTATTATTATTAATAAGTTAAGCCTTATGAATCCTTATAAAAAAAATGTTTTTATACTACTAAGTTTATGTTTTCTTGATATGCTTTCTTATGCAATGTTTAGCCCTTTAGCTGCATTTCTTTTTCTTGATGGTAAATTTAGCCTCTTACCAGAAACAGTTTCGAATAGGCATTTTCTTCTTGGTTGCTTCCTTTCCATCTATTCGGTTATGCAGATTCTTTCAGCACCTTTTTGGGGACAAGTGGCAATTGCTCTTAACAAGAAAAAGGTCCTACTTTTCTCATATTTAGGAAGTATTCTTGGGTACACAACTTGTATGCTAGGAATATACTTCAAGGAAATAACTTTTTTTTTCATAGGGTCTTTTATTTCAGGAACAACGGGATCCAATATGGCTATGGTCAATGCCTTTATTTCACAAGATGAAAACCGTAGGCATTGGAGCCAGATTTATAGCTTATTTGGGGGAGTCATTGGTTTAGCATGGATTATTGGTCCTCAAGCTGTGAAATTGATCATGCTCAAGATAGATAATTTTAATCTCTACTACCTTGTTTTAATAATATGTACTTGTATCTCAATAATGAATTTTATCTCCGTTAAAATCAATCTCAAAGAAGAAAAAGAAAATAGTTATTTTAAATTTAAAAAAGCTAACTTCTTCACAATTTTTTCAAAAAAACCAACTGTTCCCTTCAATAAGAAATCGCTATTTATTTTAATGTATATGTTTTGTATTTACTTTAGCTGGTTTTATTTTCTCAAATTTTTTCAAGTTATTTTATTTGATAAATTTTACCTTGATGAAACTAAATGTATTGAAATGACATCTTTTCTAGGTCTCTCATGTGCTGTGTGGCAATTACTAAGGTTTTTAAACTATAAAAACTGGTTTGAGAAAAAATTTTGGTTAACCCTTTCGACGGCTCTTATGGCAGCATCGACTGTTTTTTTGATGTACGCAACAACTATCAACGAACTGATGATTACCGTAATTGTCATTTCTTTTTCGTACTCCGTTATTATTCCATCTGTAGTTGCTTTATTTTTGTCGGAAGGAGATGGGGCTAAAGAACTTAAGGCTTCTTGGTATCAGTCAGCTCAATCTCTAGCAAAAATATTGTCTCCTCTTTTATCTGGATATGTCTTATCTTATAGCGAAATAAGTCCTATTTTAGTCAGTTCATTTTTTCTGTGCTTCGCATTTTTCATTCTTCTTTCTATGGAAACTAAATCTAAAAAATATTCTGAGGTTTTGTCTTCATAGTACTTTCCCACTTTCAGATCAATGTCTTACTGTGTAAAGTAAAAAATTTCATGAATCTTATGAAAAATCTATATGAAAAAAATTTAGCTTTTAAATATTTTAATATCTATTAAGCATAGATGAAAGTAGTTAATGTAATTTTTACTTTTAAAAAGTCTCAAAAACTTAGTCTATTTCAGGTGATGACTCTAGAGAAGGAGTATGATAAGCTCTACAATTGGGACAGTTATTTTTGCAAGAAAGCCATGTTTCTAAGCAAGTTTCATGAAACAAATTTTTACAACACTTAGTCTTTCTGACATGTTGTTCATTTTCTATTTTTTCAAGGCAGATAGAGCAAAAACAATCGGAAGGTACATTTTTAGCATTTTGTTTTGGAGCAAAGCTATCGATTTCATCAATGGAAAGACCTCGTCTATGCTGAGGAGAAGATTGGTGCAGTAAGTATAGATAAAAAATAATTTCTGGTGGAGCGTTAAATAAATAACGAAGGGTATCGTATGAGTAAGTATTCATTCGACTTTCAAGTATAATAAAGTTTTCCCTTTTAACTCTTATTTGCAAGTCGTCGGAAAGATTTAAAATGTGATAACAAGTTTCTGGATCAAATGTATAGTATCTGACCTGTTTACCATTTAAATGATTTCCTCTTGGTAAATTACAGATGGTTACTGTTAAAGTATTTGGCTCCACTGGCTGTATATTCTCAGACCTTAAAATTTCGAAAGAATTGAGTCTTTTGACAAAATGATTTTCGCCTTCTTTTTTATGATATTCAACGATTGTACCATTAATTTCTCTTTGTATTTCAAGGTTCTGAATTCTTACAAGCTGCCCTGCAACATAGGTATTTTCATTTATTAGTCTATCTTGTGATGCTGAAAAAGCGTGTGAAGTTATTAAAAAATAAAAACTAACAGTCAACAACAATCTTATCATTTGTTTCCTCTATGCTCGATCAAAAAGTATTTTGGATAAAATAAAAGTGGAGGCTATAAAAAAATCATCTTATTGTCAATAACTTATAAATAAAACCCTTTTTCTTCAATGAATCTATTAAATTTTTATATCAGTTGAATAAATTATCTTGAGTTAAAAAATCATTGAGTAAGTTATGATCACCCACACCATTATAAACTTGGATACTTTTTGATAAAACATTTTTTGATTTGAACCCAACAGCTAAACCTGCAGCATCTAACATTGCTTTGTCGTTGGCTCCATCACCAACAGCAACAACTGAAGATAAGTCATAGCCTTTTTTATTACAAACGTCTTTCATCCACTGACACTTAAACTCTTTATCAACAATATTTCCGTCAAGTTCTCCTGTCAAATAACCAGAGTTAATTTCAAAACGATTTGCCACATAAGATTTACACTGAACTTTTTTGCCAACAACATCTATTAAAGGATAAAATCCCCCGGAGATTAAGTATAAAGGCACATTTTGTGAAACACATTTTTTTGCGAAAACATCCATGCCTTTTTCAAGCTTGAGTTTAGAAGAGACTTCAAATAGCTTTTTTTCATCAAGACCCTTTAAATACTTAACTCTTTGTCTCAAGCTGGTGGAAAAATCAATTTTTCCTGCCATTGCTTGTTCAGTAATCTTTTCAACCTTATTTTTTGCACCAGCACACTCGGCTATTTCAACCAAGGACTCTTCTTTTATACAGGTCCCATCCATGTCAAAAAAAAATGCTTGGGGCTGAAACCCATATGGCTTAATACCAATAAAATTTCCTTCTTGGTGAAATTCTTGGCAAAGTTCCTCCAAACTGGAAAGACCTTTGATATCGGAAAGAAGTACGTTTGCCGAATAGAAAGATCCTTTTTTTTCAAACTTAGACAGCTCTTTCAAACCACCGTGTGGTTGGAAGTTTGATTTTATTGTCCACAAATTTTCAGTTTTCATAGATCCTCAACAAAAAAATTCTAATATTATTATTGTTTTAGAAGACAAGATAGTAGCACACTCGTGGTAAAACGTAAGAGAAGTTTTGTTTTTTCTTTGAATTGTTATTTTCCTTTCTAGTCAAATAGTGCCATATTGTGCTAGTTTAAATCTATTCGACGAATTTTTTATATGTGTAAAAATGGGAAAGTACCCTTTATGGCAAAAAAACGGAAAATACTAATAACGTCTGCTTTACCTTACGCAAATGGCGACATCCACCTCGGCCATATGGTCGAGCATATGATAACAGACTTTTGGGCAAGATATCAAAAACTACGCGGTAACGAGTGCTTAGCTTTTTGTGCCGATGACACTCACGGTGCAGCAATTATGATTGAAGCACGAAAAAAAAACGTGGATCCCATCCATCACATAGAGGAAACACGAAAACGCCATTTAAAAGATTTTGCTGATTTTGAGATCCACTACGACCATTACTCTTCCACAAACAGCAAGGCTAATGAAGAGTTTTGCCATAAATTTTACCAAGCTCTAAAGGATAGTCAAAAAATCACCTGCAAAACCATGGAACAGTGCTACTGTCCACACGATAAAATGTTTCTCCCCGATCGTTTTGTCAAAGGAACGTGTCCAAAGTGTAAAACAGAGAACCAATATGGAGATAATTGTGATGCTTGTGGAGCTGTTTATGATCCCACTGAGCTGATTAATCCAAGCTGCGCTTTATGTGGTAATAAACCCATAAAAAAAGACTCGAAGCATTATTTTGTTGACTTAAAAAGCTACCAAGAATTTTTAGAAGCTTGGGTTCCAAAGCACGTAGCTCCTCCAGTAGCAAAAAAACTCGAAGAATGGTTTGATAGCGGGCTGAAAGACTGGTGCTTGACCCGTGACAAACCTTATTTTGGTTTTGCTCTTCCTGATGATCCAGAAAAATTCTACTATGTTTGGTTTGATGCTCCAATCGGATATCTTTCCACTACCCACGAGTGGTGCGAAAAAAATAACCGAAAAGTTGAAGAGTTTTGGAAAGACGAAAACGCTGAGATCTACCATAATATCGGTAAAGATATTGTTTATTTTCACTCTCTTTTTTGGCCAGCTATGTTAAAAACAGCTGGTTGGAAAACTCCTAACTATATTTTTGTCCATGGTATGTTAACCATCAACGGTGAAAAGCTTTCAAAATCAAAAGGTACGTTCATAAATGCAAGTACTTATATCAATCATGCTGATCCTTCATACCTAAGGTACTACTATGCTTGTAAGCTTTCAAATGGGATTGCAGACCTTGATTTAAACCTCGATGATTTTATCACCCGGGTGAACTCTGACCTCATAGGTAAGGTTACAAATATTGCTTCACGTGGTTTTCAAATGTTACAAAAAAACTTTGATGGTAAACTAGGAAGTTTAGGTGATGACGGCAAAAAACTTCTTGCCATAGCAAGAAGTAAGGCTAGTATCATTGAAAACTACTATGAGACAAGGCAGTTTTCTAAAGCAATTGTTGAAATTAGAAATATTGCTGATCTCGCAAATAAGTATTTTGATGACCACAGTCCCTGGAAACTTATAAAAGAAGACAAAGAAAAAACAAAAGAAATATTAACCACAATCTTAAACCTTTTCAGGCTTATTTGTATTTACTTAAAACCTGTACTTCCTTCGTACGTAAAAAAAGTAGAAAATCTTTTCGGTGAAAAACCATATTTATGGTCAGACATTGAAAGTGATATTGAAAACATAAAAACAGAAAAATTCTCACATTTACTCACTCGTTTGGAGAAGAAAAAAGTTATGAATATTATCGAAGACTCGAAAGAGGAGCAAAAAAAACAAGAAAAAAAAGCCGTTTTGAACACTGAAACAGATCAATCTAAAGAAATAACCATTAATGATTTTTCCAAAGTTGACCTTCGTGTTGCAAAAGTTATCAAGGCCGAACAAGTTGAAGGAGCAGACAAACTGCTTAAAGTCTTACTTGATGTCGGTGAACTAGGTGAAAGAACAGTTTTTGCTGGTATAAAAGAAGCGTATGCCCCAGAGCAGCTTGAAGGTAAATTTGTTGCTTTAGTTGCTAACCTTAAACCAAGAAAAATGAAATTTGGTGTTTCAGAAGGTATGATCATGGCTTCAGGTCCTGGGGGAAAAGATGTCCATCTCGTATCATTTGATTCGGGTGTGAAAGCAGGTATGAAAATTAATTAAGTTAAAATAATATGAAAGAACAAGCGAATCATATAAAATCAAACCTTTCTTCTGTCTTACTAAAAGATCTTTGTCAAAAAGGAGAAAAAGCCTACACAGTATGGCAAAAAAATCATCTTCGACCGCAAAAAATTCTTGAAAAACTTGAGAAAGATCTTTTACGCTTGAACTTTGAAGATGTAAATCATCAGTCAAATCTAGAAACTTTAGCAAAAAAAATTAGCTATAGTAAAAAACCGCACGATTTAAATTGTCTTCTCGTTGGCCTAAAAAGACTTCAAAACGAGGACGATAAACCTATCCTCGTGAACCAAGAAGATAAAAAAATATCTACTCCCAAAAAAACGAAATACCCCATTTATATTCTTTTAGAAAACATTCGTTCAGCTCATAACGTTGGAGCTATCATACGCTTAGCTGAGTGTGTGGGAGTAAAAAAAATTTATATTGGAGGCTACACAGCAAAACCAGATAACCCAAAGGTTCAAAAAACATCGATGAACTGTCATGAGGATATAGAATGGAAAGAAGTACCAGATACCATTTCTTTTCTTGATAAAATCCGTGATGAAAAAAAGTGGCAAATTCTAGCACTTGAAACTGTAGATGAGGGTACAGATATTTTTTCAAAGACTTGTCGTGTAACAAAAAAACCGAGTCTTCTTATTCTTGGTAATGAACGCTATGGACTTTCACAAGAAACTTTAAAACGCTCACATCAGATTTTGACAATACCCGTTTATGGAAAAAAAAATTCTCTTAATGTTTCCGTTGCAGCTGGCGTTTCTCTTTATCAGTTGAAACATCAGCTCCAATAATAAATACTTTGAATGATAAAAATATCATTTTATTTTTTATAGGAGAAAACAAGGAAACTACTTGTTAGATTTTAGTCCTTTACCTATTTTTATAAAATGAAAAAGAAAAAATATTTAATCGTTGGCTTCTAATAGCCCGCCAACACTCCCCCCTATAATTGTAAGAATACCAAAAGCGCCTGCTGCTCTATTTCTGTACAGTTTAGACTTTTTTGTTGCGTGATCCTGTGAAAAACGACTTTTTTCTTCCCTAAATTTTGATGTTTCATCGGGTGTTTGTTGTTTGATAGAACCTTCCGAATTGAGATACTGAGAAAGTACTGGTTTTTTGACACTTTCGTCATACACATAATAACGAAAATCTGGCTCATTAGCATTTGCAGTAAAAATTTCTCGTCGTAACTTATCAGCACTTGTTGTACTTTTTGTCATTACTTTCGATAAATCTTCCCCATCAAGAGCAACATATTTTTGATCATCAAGGCTTTTATTGAGACCATCTAGAACCCTGTTATACTCTGCTTTATCTGCTAGCCCAGCCATCCATCTAAGATGAGTAACATCTCCTCCAATTCTTTTAACATCACTTGCCTTCATATCACCAAGCTCGTTATCAACTTTCACACTTAAAAAACGAGTGTTTTTAAAACTTTCAGTCGTATTTTTACTGTCAGCATATCTTCTCATGGCATCATGAAACATGTATTTATCATCAAGGAGTGCTACCATATCTGGATTTTTAAGATCGGCTTGTTTTCTTGCAGCACTGACAATTCTGTCTAAAAGAACTTTTTTTCCACCTTGTACATCTAAAAGAGGAATTTCCCAACGACTTTTTGGCAGTTCTACATGAAAGTTTCTTTTAATTTTACTTTTAAAGTCTTCAAGTTTAGGATATTTTCGCTTAAAGCTCTCGTTTTCATTCCAAGATTTATTTATGGCTTCATCAAAGTCCTTATTGATATCATCTCTAACTCCTTTTCTAAAATTATAACTAGCAATACCGACAAAATGATCAGCCTCTGCCAGTCGAATAATACTTTCTAGTGTGGATTTTTTCCATGGTACACCTTTTGTTCCA
>PASJ01000048.1 GCA_002711925.1 Pseudobdellovibrionaceae bacterium
CTTCACCAAAAAATATTAAATGGAAAAGATCTTGATGTTGAAAGCCTATTATTACCCTCTTTTCCAAAGAAAGTTATTAAAAGGTTTATTCCCTACCGTGGACCAAACTGTTTCCATGCAGCATTAGCTTTTCAAAATAGAGTTTTTTCTCAATCCATTTACTACAATGTTCATCAAGAAAAATCTTATCATCGTTCTATGATAAATAATGATGAGTTACATCGGGCTATTAACTCTGATATGTATGAGGTTGACACAAGAATAAGTAGGTTAAAGTATGGAGATCTTTTAGTTTTTTATGAAGTTCCAGATAGTTTGTCAAAACCTCCCCACTACAGATGGATTAAGCATGCTGCTGTTTTTTTGTTTAATGATTATACTTTTTCTAAGGGGTCAAAATCAGCTAACACACCATATACAATAAAGAAATTACATGAAGAGTGGACTCGATGGAACGAAATATTAGACAATCAGTGGATCAAAGTCTTTCGCAAACCTTTAAAATATGGTAGGTATAAACCTAAACGAGATCTCCTAAATTGGCTATACTAGTCTGAACCTGATATAGAAACTAATTTCATGTGCTAGTTATCCTTTCGTTCTTTTGAAATAAACAATAATACCAGGGTGTTAAAGCGTGCTTCCAAAAACTTCTAGTGATTTTAAAACTAAGTTAAAAAAAGATTTTCGTCAAAAGCGAACAGACTTCCATCAATCTCAAGATAAAAAGCGTAAATATTTTGATAAGAAGCAACGTGGATTACTTGTTCAAAATCCTTGTCAGTGTTGTTGTGGTACCAATGAAAACTATAAAAGAGCCCTTAAGCTTAAATACAGCAAAGATACAAGCCTAATTAAAGAAAAGATAGAAACTCATCGCGTGATGCTTGTGCCACCAGAACCCTCTCCCTCAAACCTAAACTACAGAACAACAGTGAAACTTGCTGTGCGATCTTCTGATAGAGTTACTTTTCCAAGAAGAAACCCTGAGAAATCAGGCAGACCTAAGTCTCGGTTTTTAATAGGCTTGTTTGCGCCAGGAACCCACGATGTGATGCCTGTGGTTAATTGTTTAGTTCAGTCAAAAGTAATTAACCGTTTTCTAGAAGCCCTTCAAGAAGCTTTAGAAAAAAGTAGTATAACTCCCTGGTCTGATGTGACAAAAACTGGAGATTTACGTTATCTTGTTGTTCGTTCAACAAGGTTAACAAGTGAATTGATGTTAACTTTTGTTGTTAATGACCTTCGATGTAAGTCTCAATTTTATACAATCGCAAGAAAGTTATCAGCAGAACACGGACTAGTTTCCTGTTTTTTAAATGTAAATGACTCCCTAGAAAACAATATTTGGGGGTCAAAGACTGTGAAAATTATGGGTAAGCAACACTTGCGAGAATCTATGTGCGGGTTGAGCGTTCACGTGAGTCCTCGTTCTTTTCTTCAAACCAATCCATCTCTAGCAGAAAAAATTTATCGTAGGATTGAATTGTTAGTTGACAGCCCTATAGAAAAATTTTCAGCTGTTGCATGGGATCTTTATTCTGGTATTGGCCAAATATCGATGATGCTTTCTCGCTCGGGGTATCGTGTAGTCTCTATAGAAGAGTCAAGATCTTCAGTTGATGATTGCAAAAAAAATATTGCAACAAATGCTATGTCAAATCATCCTATAAATGTTATCAATGGCAAGGTTGAATCAATACTTTCTGATAGGTCTCGACTGAAAGGATTTGAAGAGAATCCAAGTATAATTGTTGTCAATCCATCGAAAAGTGGACTACTGCCTGAAGTTATTGATCACTTTCTTAATTATAAGGGGCGCAACCTGGACCATAAGATTATTTATGTTTCGTGTAATTTAGCGTCTCTCTTGCGCGATATAAAATTGTTAAAAGATGGAGGCTACACACTAAAACAGCTTGAGTCATTTGATATGTTTCCGCACACAAATAAACTAGAGTGGTTAGCTGTTTTAGCTCCTTAAAAATTTAAAAAACTTTTTCTCCTGCTTTTAAAAAGGATTTTTAATGAGCTCTCTTGTAAATGATGTAACAGAAAATCTTGCTTCTTATCCTATGGAGACTTTGAAAGAAATAAAGGAAGGTTTAGAGTTAAAGGGGAAAAAAATTTTCGATTTTGGCACAGGAGATCCTAAAATTCCTATGCCAAGTTTTTTAGCTCAAACCATTTGCGAAAATATACCTAAGATTTCTCAATATCCATCAATAAAAGGTACAAAAAAACTTTTTGACGCCCATGTTTCCTACTTATCTAGAAGGTTCAAGATATGTAAGTTTGACAGCATGTCAATTCTTCCTAGTAGAGGGAGTAAAGAGGCTATTTTTCATATAGCACTTTCACTAATTTCAAGGGGAAGTAAGAAACGAAAAATTATCTATCCAAGCCCTGGTTATCCTGTTTATAAATCCTCGATTGATTTTGCAGGTGGAGAACCATATCCAGTTCAGTTAAAAGAAGAAAATAAGTTTCGATTAGAGCCATGGTTGTTACCAAAGTCTATTATAAATGAGACAAAGGCTGTTTGGGTAAATTATCCTCATAATCCAACGGGAGCAACAGTAGATCAATCTTATTGGTGCAAGTTGTTAGATTGGTGCCATGATAATTCCATTATTTTACTTTCTGACGAATGTTATATGGATATTTATGATCATGAATCATCTTTTAAACCTCAAAGCCCCCTTGCCTTGAGCTCGGAACTTGTTATCAGCTTCCATAGTTTATCAAAACGTTCTGGCTTAACAGGGGTAAGAGCAGGGTTTATTGCTGGTGATAAGAGGATCTTAGATCCACACATTCGAGCTAGGGCTAATTTTGGTTTAGCTTTACCGGATTTTATTCAAGCTGCTGCAGCTGCTGCATGGGGTGACGATAAGCATGTTATAGCCCGTAGGAAAATTTTTACAGAAAGAAGAAATCACAGTTTTAAGGTTTTGAACAGTTTAGGCTTAATTTCAGAGAAACCTCAAGCTGGTTTTTATATGTGGTGTAAATTGCCTCGTGCTTATGAAGGTCAAGATGAAAAATTTTGTTTATCTCTAGCTGAAAAAGGCGTTATAACAACACCGTCATCATGGCTAGGAGACCAAACAAAAGGGTACTTTCGACTTGCACTTGTTCCTGACATGGACGATACCTTAGAAGCTATGGATATTATAAAAGAGTATATAAGTGAAATATAGGAGCCTTTTTAATGAACATAAATCTTTTAGAAAATGATATAAAAAACTTAATACAAAAGCCTGCTGACGAAATAAACGAGGCCGATCAAAATTTAATTTATTCGGTAATAAAAGCTCTTGATGAGGGAACTCTGAGAGTTAGCTCAAAAAATGAAAGCGGTACTTGGCAGACTCACTCCTGGTTAAAAGAAGCAATTTTACTGTATTTCAAGTTTGCAAAAATGGAGAAGTTAGATCTTGGGCCTTATACCTATCATGATAAAATTCCCCTTAAGAAAAATTATCAAGACTTAAATATAAGAGTTGTCCCCCCTGCTGTTGCACGGTTTGGTAGTTTTATGGAACCAGGTGTGGTCTTGATGCCTTCATATGTCAATATTGGAGCTTATATTGCTAAAGGGACAATGATTGATACATGGGCAACTGTGGGATCCTGTGCTCAAGTTGGATCAAATGTTCACGTTTCGGGAGGAGTTGGTATTGGAGGAGTTTTAGAGCCTCCTACGGCTCAGCCTGTCATTATTGAAAATGGATGTTTCATAGGTTCAAGGTGTATTCTTGTTGAAGGCGTTCATGTAGGTAAAGAAGCTGTTTTGGCAGCTAATTGTACTATTACAGCCTCGACTCCAATTATAGATACAAGAAATAAACAACACATTAATTCAAAAGGGTTTATTCCTGAAAGGTCTGTTGTTGTTCCTGGAACAAAAGAGAAACAAACACCTGGGGGCAAAATTCATACAAACTGTGTTTACATTATTGGTAGTCGTAAAGAGTCAACGGATAAAAAGACATCTTTGAACGATGTTCTAAGAGAGTTCTCTTTATCTGTCTAAATTTTTTAAAAAGAAAGGCTAGCTTGAATAACATAGCGACGATCTCTTTCATCACTATCTCCTGGGTCATCTTGTTCTTCATAGCTAGCAAATTGCACTCTTGTAAAAATAAAATTGAGATCAAACCCATAGGTGAGTTTCTCTTTATACTGACCAACAGATAAAGTTAAAAAGTCATTTATATTTACAGACAATCCGAGTCGGTGTGGGCTTGGTGCTGATCTCGATCCATAATCAACATTTTGATACTTATAGCTATACATTCCTTGAAACTTTACATTGCCCCACCAAAGATACTCGTAAGTTACTCCGGAAATTGTTTCAGGAATAATGTTATCTGGCTCTGAGCTAACTTCAGTGTTTAATATTCCAAATTTTATGAATTTTGCTTCAAGGGGGTTTTTACTCATAAGCCCAAAAGAAATCTGGTTTGTTGTGTTTATTTCGTGTCTATAGGTGAGACTAAAATTAGTTTGTAAAGCAAAACCTTCTTTACCAGATTTTAACGGATTGATTTGCTCCAAACCAGAATCAGTAACTAAAGCTGTGATACTGTCATGGTATTCATGGTGCAAAAGATATGTAGGGATAAGGCTAAACCCCATCCAAAAGTTCTTGTACATTGGTAAAATAAATGAAAAATGTGACGCCAGCTCTATATCGGCTTCTAGGTCAAGAATGGGAGAGATTTCTCCACGAATCGTAGAAATATAATTTATATTGTTTACAAGTGCGAAAGAGAAATACTTACTGAATATTATGCTAGTTCCAAGAGATAGTTTTGTATATAACTTTTTATTAACTACTGACTCAACTTTTTCTAAACTTTCTCCTACATCTGAAGTGTTTAAAGCAGAAAATTCTGTATATACATTTTTGGTACCATCATTAAAATCTGTTTGAATAAAAAATTCAACATTATCTCTTTCACACTCAGGTTTTTCTTTAGCTACAGTCGGGACAGTACTTTCTTCTTGCCCTTCTTTTGTCTTACTTTCAATTTCCAGTTGGCATTTATTAAAAAAATGCAAAGCTGCTGACGGATTGTAAAACACTGCTTCTTTGTCTGTTGGATGAGCATAAGAAGCATCTCCACGAGAAATCTCGCTTGCTTTAGGCACGGTAAAACTTGATCTTGGAATACTCGAGCTTGCGTTACTTTGTAGTGGCAAAAGTAGAATAGAACAAAAACTCACTATTTGTAGCAGACAACTAAAAAACTCCATTTTTAATTTCACCAAAAGTGCAACTAATTTCATTCAGTCCTCCTAGCTATATTCATATAGAATATTGAGATTGTGATTTCATTTAATTTAATTCTATATGATAAGGTTAGCGAAATCATTAATTTTGTTTTAAGGATGAAATGTCTAAAAAGATGAGCCTTCGAGTTCAGGCAAAGGAAGTTTTATAGAAATGATAAAAAAATAGCATGTTCATAAGAATATGAACATGCTAAAAGTTCAAAGCATTTGTCGTAATATGAATATTACATTACGTTTGCTGTTAAACCAAAGACGAAACCGTGAGAGAAGTTGCTTCTTTTGTCTTTCCACTCTGTAAGAGTTTCGTTTGCATCGTCAGCATACTTAACTTCCATGTCGTTTGTTCTGAAGTTAAGAGTATAACCAAGATCAAAAGAAACGTTTTCAGTCAAAGTTAGGTTTGTTCCAGCGTTTAAGCGAAGACCATTTTGTGAACCTTCGTATGTATCTGTTTTGTCATCAGCTGCTACATATGTGTGCGTATAGCTTGAATATGGAACATAAGAAATTCCAACAGATGGACTTACCCAGTTCACTCCAAGAACTTCACCAGGGACCCAAGCTTTCACATCGATAGATGCTTCCCAGCCAAAGTTGTTTGTGTTGTTTGATGCAGTTAGAGGGTTTGAAATTGGAGTGCTTTTGTCAAAACCTAATGAAAGACCAGCAGCCACAGGAAGATCTGGCATGACTTGGTATAGGCCACCAACTCTGTAAGTCTGGTTAGTGCTAGCAAGGTCTTCAGCTCCTAGATGAGTTCCTGTCCCTTTTGCTGCAAGAGTTTCATCTTTTTCTACTGTTCCGTGACGAGTTTCAGTTGAAAAGTTTAGGTGAACAGGGCCAGCAAATACGTTAGCACCAAATGCTAAGACAATCCCGGCAACTAAGCTTTTACCATAATTAATCATAATAAATTCTCCTAAAAAATTTTTTACCTGTAACCAAAACAGGTATTAAAAAACAAATAATAAAAATTCTTTCTACTCTAGAGAATTGGCAACGTTTACCTAGAAAGAAAACATCGGTAATCAACAAGCTCGTTATTTATTTTTTAAATAAATAATTGGCACTATGATTTCCGATTTAATAAGTTTTAAACGATGCATCCCTTTCATTGCAAGTGAATTTGATTAAAATTTATAGATCATCAAATCTTTCGTTCTCTAATCTCTTGTTCTTAAAGCACATAAGTGCTAATTTTTTAGCTTTGAACAGTTTAACGCCCCTTGAAATAAGTTTGTTTTATCTGTGTCAAAATTGCTTCGCGACTTTGTTGGCGGTTATTACTGTCGCTTGTGTAAATATTTTATCATCTTTTATCTTCGTTATTGCACTTTAATAAAGGTTCGATTATCAATTTTGACATGATAATAATTATTCTAATGTAAGTTTATTTCGAAAGCTACTTTATTGTTGTAAGAGAGATAAAAAATGACTTTAGTGAATATTATTTTTTTAATAGTGAGTTTTCTTGTTGTAGCATATTTTTTAACTTGCTTAGCAAGAATTTGGCGTACATTAAATGTTGTAGGTAAAGGAATTGAAGAAAACCGTCTTGATCAATTGACACATCGCTTTTCAAATACTATGTGGGGAGGTCTTGTCCAAAAAAAAATGTTTAAAGACCCCATTGCTGGTTTTATGCATGCAATTATTTTTTGGGGGTTTCTTGTACTTAGTTTAGGAACTCTAGAAACTCTTGCCCATGGTGTATACACTCCGTTTAATATGACTTATCTTTTAGGCTCAAATTATCTTTATAAGACTTTTCTATTTTCTCAAGACTCAGCAAATTTTCTAGTCTTATTAGCAATTATCTTCGCCTTTTCAAGGCGACTTTTTTTTCCACCAAAGAGGTTTACAACACTAACCAAATCTTCCAAAATTGATGCTTATATAGTTCTAGCTTTAATCGGCTTATTAGTTTTAACGTCACTTTTAACTGTAGGAAGTGCTTCTTATTTTGAAAAAGGCCTAGTGAATAATGATTTTATTCCTTTTTCAAGATTTCTTGTTGTTAGTTTTAAACATTTGAGCTTAGAAATCATCAAAGTCTTATATCAAGTTTTTTGGTATTTTCATGTTCTCGTATTATTTTCTTTTATGATTTTTTTGCCTCATTCAAAGCATCAGCATTTTATTTGGGTATGGCCAAACCTCTTTTTTAAAAGTTTAAAGTCTAGTGGGCGAATTCGTCCCATGGTTTTTGATGAAGAAGCAGAATCATTTGGTGTGGGAAAAGTTGCAGATTTCACCTGGAAACAACTTTTAGATGGTATAACGTGCGTTGAGTGTGGAAGATGTTCATCGGTTTGTCCAGCGACAACAACTGGTAAGAGTTTAGATCCAAGATCAATTATTCATTATCTTAAAGATGGTTTTAATAAGTCTATGGCAGGAAGTGAACCAAAACTGATTGATGGTCTTGTGACACGAGAAGAACTCTGGGCATGTACGACCTGTGGAGCATGTATGGAAGCCTGCCCTCTTGACATTGAGCATATACCATCAATATTAGATATGAGACGCTTTATGGTGATGACAGAAGGCCAAGTCCCTAAAGAACTACAAGGGACTCTTGAAAACCTTGAAGCTCAAAGCAATCCATGGGGATTTAATAATGATACAAGAGCTGACTGGGCTAAAGGTCTTGATGTCCCTCTTCTTAGTTCAGGACAAGAGGTCGAGTATCTTTTTTGGGTTGGTTGTGCAGGGTCTTTTGATGATCGTTATAAGAAAGTGTCTCGTTCTCTTGTTAAAATTTTTCAGCAAGCCGGTTTAAAATACGGAATATTAGGTAAGGAAGAAAAATGCAACGGCGACACTGCCAGACGATCCGGAAATGAGTATCTTGCAAATATGCAAATTGAAGAAAATATACAAACACTCGAAAGGTATAAGGTAAAGAAAGTTATAACAGCTTGTCCTCACTGTTTTAACACTATCAAAAATGAATACCCAGATTTTGGTTATAAACCAGAAGTGATACATCATTCAGAAATTATCCAAGACTTGATAAGTAAAAAATTAATTCAAACCTCAGATGCTATAGAAGATCTTTCAAAAGTAACTTACCATGATAGTTGCTATTTGGGACGGCATAACGATGTCTACGAATCACCAAGAAAAACACTTCAAGCACTTGGTAAGAAAAATCTTGTTGAGATGAAAAGATCTAAGGAAAAAGGATTTTGTTGTGGTGCGGGGGGGGCAAGAATGTGGATGGAGGAAACTGAAGGAGAAAGAATCAATGTTAACCGAACAAAAGAAGCCATTGAAACGGGAGCAAAGACGATCGCTACAGCTTGTCCATTTTGTTTGACCATGCTTTCAGACGGGGTCAAATCTGAAAGTAAAGAGAAAGAGGTTGAGGTAAAAGATATTGCTGAGATCGTTTCTGAAAATATCGTTGTCACATAAAAGGAACAAGAACCTATCTTTCATAGCTTACAAGATAAGCATTTTCAAAAATATTAGGTAATTCGCTGGAACTTACTTGCTCAACTTTGCGGTCATTATACCTTATAATTGTAACATTTTTTTTATTCTTAATAAATTGATAAGCAACATAGTGACCACTATGGATACTTTCCCCTTCGTGGACGATAGCTGTTTTTAAATGATAATCGATGTTAGAGTGTTTACTTTTATCTATTTCAGTTTTAGATTTTCGAAACGATTTAACTTTTAAAATTAGAGGTATTTTTACTTTTTTTGCACTTTTTGTTTCACCCCATAACCCAGTGAACCTTCCAAGTTGCAAAACGATAACCTCGGGCGAGTTTACAATAGCAGACTCTTTTCTTTTCCTTACTTTATTTTTTCCTTCTCCTGACTCGATAATTTCTTCAGAAAAGTAATGATCAAAGTTTTTTTGTAGACTCTTTGACTCAGTTAGCGGTACGGGCAGCATTTTCATATAGTTTTTATAAAAAGTTTTTTCCCCTGTTTTTTCGTTAAATATCTGCTCTGCAACCTCTAGATCATAGTTTTTATTGTCGCCTTTGGAAATAAAGCTAATCAGGTGTGAGTAGAACTCAGCAGGGTCATGCTGGACATTCAAACTACCTTCAAGATTTTCAGATAAATTTTCATTAAGAGCTTTGAACACTCTTTGTGTTCTTTCTTCATGCTTTTTTTCTATTTTATTTATCATTCCTGACAAAAGACTATTTAAAAGACTTCTGGTAGAAAGAACTTTTGTAACATCATTATGGTTTTCTTTATCTAGCTGGGTGTTTGGATTCATTATTTGGTTTAACTTACTTGTTGCTATCATATTTAAAACAGAATTCAGATAACAAGTATTTCCTAGGTTTGGTAAACCAAGAACAGATTTCTCTTGATTTTCTTGCTTAGGTCTTTTTTCTTTTTCTTTTTCTTTTTCTTTTTCTTTTTCTTTTTTGTTTTTTGTTTTTTGTTTTTTTGTTCTTGGGCCAGTGTCTACCTCAAATTTATTATTTGATTCAATTGTCAGTATGTAATCTGATTTGTACTTTTTTTCTTCATCTTCATCTTCGCTTTCTTTTCTTCTTGTTAAATCTTCATCTTCTTCTGAAAAGCTTGAGTCACATTCTGTTTCAAAACTGTGACTATCATCTTCTTCTAACCCAGTCTTGTCGGAATGAAGTAGTATTTGTGTTTCAAGAAATATATTTGAAAAAAATTCTAACTCTTCACCCGTAAATAAACTTGGAAGACAAGATTGCAAAGATTGTTTTTCCGATTGTTCGGAAGCTTTTAAAGAAGAATGATTTTGCAGAAAAAGTAATAAGATAAAAAGAACGTGTTTTTTTTGCATTTTTTTTTGATCCTCTTTCTTAAATTTTTTCTACTCAAGTGAGAATAAAATTATTTATTGTTAACACAATATAAAGATATAAATCAAAAATTAATTTGTAAAAATGAATACTATTTTAGTATTTTAAAATGGTATAGTTTATTTTGTAGCTTTGGTCAGTTATTTTCTTTGATAGCAATCCTACCAGACTTACGTGGAGTTTCATTTGCTTATTTCTTTTTGTCAGTTTTCAGATTTTTTTTTTGAAGATACTCTAAATTTTTACAGGAAAATCAAAAAACATGGTGTAATAATTCCTCGGTCATAACCTTTACTTAAACAGTTAGATATTTGAAGTAACCGAAATAAAAAAATCTCTACGATTTTTCCTTTTTTTCACCTTGTCTAACTTTTCGTTTAAATGTAGTTTATGTTTGGTAAAATAAGTGAAAGGTTTTCTATTGTTTGAAGATGATGTTGCCGTTTTAAAATTTGGAGGCAGTTCGTTAAATGATTTAAGCGGAGTCAAGCGTTGTGCTTCCATTATTTCTAAGTGCTTTGAGCAACATAAAAAAATAGTTTGTGTTCTTAGTGCAATGGGAACACAAACAGACCTCTTGTTGGGCAAGGCTCGAGAACTAAGTGATTTTCCTGAAAAAAGAGAGCTAGACATGCTTTTAACCACAGGGGAGAGGGTGAGTTGTGCTTTAATGTCTATTGCTCTACAAACACTTGGCCACAAAGCTGTTAGTATCACTGGCTCCCAGTGTGGGATCATAACTGATAAGTGTCATGGAAGTGCAACAATAAAACACATTGAAGGTTTTCGACTTAGAAAATACTTAAAGACTCACGACATTATTCTTGTCGCCGGTTTTCAAGGAGTGAGTGAGCAGGGAAAAGAAATTACAACTTTAGGCCGCGGAGGATCCGATTTAACAGCTGTTGCTCTTGCTACACATTTGAAAGCAAAGGATTGTTTGATTTATACGGATGTTCCCGGAGTCATGACAGCAGACCCTCGAGTTGTTCCATCAGCAGAAACAGTTTCTAATGTAAATTGGCATGATATGCAAAAATTAGCCAGCTATGGAGCAAAAGTACTACATCCAAGAGCAGCTCTGTTAAGTCAAAGAAGTAAAATGCCATTGAAAGTATTGTCATCATTAGATTTAGGCAGTGCTTACAGTACTGTTAATGGTGATGCTATAAAAATGGAATCTTCTTATGTTGTGGGTGTTGCACATAAAAAAAAGCAAAGTCTTTGGCAATTTAATGTGTCTAAAGCAAGTTGCAAAAACTTTATTGCTTCTTTTTGTAAATTAATTCACGAAGACAATGATCCAATTTATATTCGTCAGAATAGCTTTAATCAAGATAGATATATTCTTGAGTGTCTTGTTCCAAGCTGCTTAGATTCTGTTATAGTTAAAGGAGTAAAAAAACTTGAGCATTCTGGTTTAATATTTACTCAAAAAAAGCAGAGTCAGGAGGCTTTAATTTCTATTGTTGGTGGAGGCTTGCATCGACTATTTTGTGTGGTTGATGAAATTTTTTCTAGTCTTGATTGTCCGGTTAGCTTTTCTGATATGAGAGATGATACTATACAAGTTCTTATTGCTGAAAAATATTTAGATGAATGTATTTCAGAAATCCATACTAAAATCAGATCTCTTCATTTGTTTTGTTTGTGAATATTTGTCGGAGTTCTTAAATTGACCACAGGAATTGAATAAGTTTTTTTATTTCTCTTCCGATTCTTAAGCTCTTTTTTAAAAAAGGAGTGTTTGTTTTGTTTGAGTGTTCATATAAATTTGTTTTGAAAATCTTTTTTGGAATAGTTTTTGGTAAGCTTTGGTAAATCAAATCGCATTCCGTATGGGGAATTAAATTATCTTCTTTGCCGTGGATAAGAACAACATAAGCTGAAATATTTTCACAATATTTAGCTGGATCTAAATACTTTAATTCATCGTTTGTTTTGCTCGCTTTTTCAAAGTACTCAAAAGTTTTATCCGTGACTTTGCATCCAGAAATAAAAATCTTCTTAAGATTTTCAGGGCAGTCTACTAAAATTTCGTCTAGAGTAACTTTACTTTGCTGTGGAAGTTCTTTTTCGTTGAGCCCCCAAGTCTTTTTTATAAACTTGAGCCAAGAATCTTTTAAAAACTTAATATCGCTTTTACTTTCTCCAAGTGAGCTTGCAAGATGCATAAAAATAGCAGCAATACTGTTATCGTTTCGTGAAAAGTCTTTTTCATCTTTTGGCGGCACGCTTAACAGAAAGTTACAAATATTATTCCAGTATGCATAACCACCATAAATAATGACTTTCTTAATCTTTTTTGAATAAAAAGGATCATTAGCAATTTGAAGGGCCATCAAAGACCCAAAAGAAATACTAAAAATTGATAGATCAAGTTTGTCTTTACCTGCTCTTCTTTCAAAATCATTAAAGAAATCTTTATAATCATCTATTGTTGTTTTTTTTACCTCCATAGCCATATAATCTTCATTATATGGTGAATATACGAGCAAACCAGATGCTGCTAAAGAGCGAGCAAATTTATCTAATCGAGCATCTTCAGGTCCAAGAAAATGTAGACCAGGAGCAATTATATATGCTCCCCGTGCTTTTGAGTGGAGCGGTGTATAGATCTTTGCTTTTAAGGATGGTTTTGAAGATCGCTGGGGGGAAAACTTTATATTTTCGCAATGAGTTTTTGGGACCACTTCTGCTTTTCCCCACGGCCCAAGCCACCTTCCCAGTATT
Source organism: Pseudobdellovibrionaceae bacterium (assembly GCA_002711925.1). Classification (GTDB taxonomy): domain Bacteria; phylum Bdellovibrionota_B; class Oligoflexia; order Oligoflexales; family Bog-1112. Next base: position 12,858 of record PASJ01000048.1, read on the forward strand.
ACTAAAGACTTAATTTTGATGTACATTAATTTAAACCCTATTTTTGAAAGAATATATTTTTAGTTTTTCAATGTTGTAACCTTGATTTAGTGCGGGTAACTTGGGTTTTATGTAAAAACTCTTCGGTTTTACTATGAAGCCCTCTTTTGGCATCATCAAGAGGGGTGTTGCCCCACCTGTCTTTCGCATCAAGTGAAACTTTTAAAGTACTAAAGTATTTTAGGCACTCAAGTTGTCCTTCTGACGCGGCAATGTGAGCGGGAGTTCTTCCATCATAATCAGCTTGATTTAAGTTTATGCCACTTGCAACCATTTGTTGAATTTGTAACAGATCACCCCTTGATGCGGCCCAACAAAGATCGGCATGAGTTCTATTTTCTTTTTGATAGCGGTGATATCGAGGGTCTTTTTTTAGATTGTTGGCTTATGATAAGAGTGTCGTAGTTGTGGAGTGAGTATTTCTTTATTAGCTCTTCACAAAAATGAAGTCCTTTCACACTATTTCCCAGTGAGTCAAGTTTTGGAGACCAGATTGCAATACCCATAACATTGGGAATCACAAGAAGTACGGCGCCTGACACACCACTTTTAGCTGGAAGTCCAATTCTAAAAGCAAACTCACCTGAAAAATCGTACATGCCACACGAATACATTAAAGAAAGGCAATTTTTCACTGTTTCCGGATGAAAGACTTTTATTCCTGTTGTTGGACAAACTCCACCATTAGCAAGAGTTCCTGCCACTATCGACATAGCATCTGTTGTGATTTCAATGGAACAACACTGAAAGTAAAATTCAAGAACTTCAAGAAGATTTGTATTTTCTGGGAAAGCGTTGTTTTCTCGCATAAAGTATGATAGTGCAAAATTTCTATCAGCTGTTTGCTTTTCCGATAAATATACAGAATTATTAAAACCAATCCGGTGTGAGCCTGATAGCTTTTTCCACATGTTTAAAACATAATCGAAACGGTCAGCAATATTTAGATTTGGCTTTAGCATCGAAGATGTCATTATAGCTCCCGAATTAATCATCGGGTTATGAGGCAGTCCTCGATCGTTAAGAGTTAGTTCGTTAAACCCTTTACCGCTCGGCTCGTGGCCAACATGTTTATGAACAAAATCTTCGCCTAGATCATCCAAGGCTATACAGTAGTTTATTGGTTTGCATGTTGATTGAACACAAAAGTATTCATTGGTATCACCTATGGAGTATCTTTGGCCATCAATTGTACAAACAGAAATGCCGTACATCCCTGGGTCAACTCTTTTAAGTTGAGGAATATAGTCAGCAACCTTTCCTTGGTTATTTGTTCTTGTTTTTTTGTAGATATCTTTTATTTCATTTGAAAAAGAAGTAAAATCAGGAACAGCTAAATTCCCTTTGAGAACTTTTTGAAAAAGCTTACTTTGATTTTCAAGTATATCGTTAAAACTTTCATCAGATACTTTTTCATCTAATTTCTTATCTTTCATATTTTCAAAAAAGTAGCGTAGTCTTGGATCATCTTTTTGGATTCCCATTACTTCAAACTTTTTTAAGATATTTTTATAGCTTATTTTACTATAGTTTTCATTGCTTATTGACCTATACAAGGGGGCATGTTTATAATTTTTTTTTGTCTCTGATGCTAGAAAGGGCTTTTGGTTTGTGTCTTTTTTTATTTCTTTTTCCATTGGTTATTCCTTAATTTGATTAATAAGGTGTTTTTTATAGCTGAAAATAGAAATGATTCAATTTTATCGCTGTTTTTTGGTTTTTATCATTCTTTCTTTTAAGGAAAAAATTTCTTTCAAAATACTATAGAACTTCATTCGGAAGAAGCAAAAATTTTTTTCAATCAATTTTTAAATAAGTATAGAATTTTATCATAGAATAGTTTATTTGGTTTAAATGTTATAACTTTTTACCCTTGTATTTTAAAAACGGTTCAAGTTAAGAAAGATAGTATTATGGATACAAAAAATGTGCACTTAGCTGATTATGTTTGGTTAGACGGAGCAACTCCAACGCAAGAGCTGCGTTATAAGACAAGAATTTTTGATTTTGAAAGTGGGACTCCATCTCTTGATCATTTTAGTGAGTGGAGTTTTGACGGTTCATCAACTAACCAAGCGACAGGTGATAATTCAGACTGTATTCTTCAGCCTGTTTTCTTTTGTAAGAACCCTTTGCACAAACAAAATCGCTGGGTTGTTCTTTGTGAAGTGCTCAATTCAGATGGAACTCCTCATCAATCAAATCAAAGAGCCCTTCTCAGAAAGTCTATGAAAGATTTTGGAGCTAAGCATGAGCCCTATGTTGGTTTTGAGCAAGAGTATACTTTATTCTACAAAGATTCTCCCTTAGGGTGGCCCGAAAATGGTTATCCAGCTCCTCAAGGACCATTTTATTGTGGTGTTGGTGCATCCGTTGTTTCTGGAAGAGATCTTGTTGAAGAACATACCGCATGTTGCATTGAGGCTGGTCTAAATATTTATGGAACAAACGCCGAGGTAATGCTTGGCCAGTGGGAGTTTCAAATCGGTCCAAGAGGAGTGTCTGATGAAAAATGTGACCCTCTAACCATGTCTGACCATAGTTGGATTGCTCGTTTTTTTCTGCATGCAATCAGTGAGAAACATGGAGTAAAAGTTTCTTTTTCTAACAAGCCTATGTTTGGAGATTGGAATGGTGCAGGTATGCACACAAACTTTTCCACCAAAGAAATGCGTACGCAAGAAAAAGGTTTAGCAGCTATTAATGAAGCCGTTAAGCATTTAGAAAACAATCATAGAAAACATATAGAAGGTTATGGCTACGGTTTGTCTGATAGGTTAACTGGTCTTCACGAAACTTGTAGTATTAATGATTTCAAATCCGGAGTTTCTGATAGAGGAGCGTCAATACGTATTCCTCTTTCTACTTCAAAAAAAGGTTTTGGTTATCTTGAAGATAGAAGACCTGGAGCCAACTCTGATCCTTATGTTGTCTCGAATCTTCTTGTGTCAAGTATTTGTGCTGGTAGTTAATTTGTTATGTGGCTGTAATAATTTTTTTTAGATCAGACCTTTTTTGTCCATGTGACTTCTTTTAAAAAAAATTCTATATTAAAATTTAAAGTAAAAATAATTTATAACGGGAAAATACTCAATGCATTTAAATAGAATAAAAAAAATTGTGATAGTGAACCTTTTTTGTTTCTTTTCTTCTTTCTTAATAGCACAAAAGCTAACTAGTGAACAAAAAAACGAACTTTTTCAAAAGGGTCGTATTACGGTTGAAAATGGTTATTATGAAGTAAATTTTATAGAAGGAAATGAAAACGTTATCGAAAGTGGTTTAACTTCTAGACAAGAAGCTTTAGAATTGCTAGGCGAAATACTTGAGTTTAGAACTTATTTTGAAAGTAATTTTTTAGCGCCTGTCAAATTGGGCTTTAAAAGTATAGGTTCAAACTCTCTTGAGTCATACAGGAATCTTGAAGGGGCTTTCAAGGCAACAAGAACAACAAACAAGGGGATCAAGCCTCAGTTTGGTCGAAAAGTTCTAGTACTTCAAAATTGGTTTAAATTTTCCAAAAGCATAGCCAATGAGTTTTTTCTTCTGACAGCTGCAAACTTTCAAAGTTTTTGGACCTTCTCGTCCTCTTTTATGGGATCATTTGTTTATCAACCCTTAGATAGTGGTAGAAAGTTTTTTATTGAAGGTGCTATTGAGCCAAGCATAAAACTATCTTGGAACGGACTGTCATGGTATTTGTCGAAAGAGGGAGAACTTCCAAAGGAAGGAGACGTTAGTATTACTTTCGTATCCAAGAAAGATAATTAGTAAATCCTTTAGCACAAGGTAAAACACTTTATTACTCCTTTTAACATCAAGACCTTGATCGTTATTTTAAATAATTTTCTATTTCTACTTATTTATGTTATAGAATCTACTTATTACATTTCAAATAAGAAGAATATATTTATCGGACTTTAGGTTATGAAAGAAAACGAAGTTAAAATTAGTCAATCTGTGGCCATTTTGGTTGATGGCAATAACATTGAAAGAAGTTTATCAGGTGTAACAAAAGACAAAGGATCTATGTTAAACTTTGATGTTATTATTCCAAAACTTCTTGAAAATAGAGGTTTAAATAGGCTTGTTTATTTTAGAGAAGGAGAAATTATTTCGTCAAAATTAGCCGACAGGCTGCATAATTATTATTACGGCTCTGTTGTTCCCTGTCATAAATCTGCCGATATACCTCTTTCTATTATGGCTACCCAACTTGCTGCAAAAGTTGACACAATCATAATTATGTCAGGTGACTCTGACTATGTTGAGTTGGTTCGGCACCTAAAAGGTGAGGGTGTTCGAGTTGAAATTGCAGCCGTCAGTGAAACCACAGCTTCTATTCTTATTGAGGAATCTCATTATTTTCACCCCCTGACAGAAGAAGATTGGTTTGTTCTGCCAAATAAAAGAAAGACAAGGAAAACAAAAAGATAGCTAAAAAATCTTTTTTAAGCTCAAGTTTTATTTTGCTTTAACCGAGTATATACTAACAAGCTTGAGATTTAAAGAAAAATTAGTTTTTTTACTATTTATGAAGGGAGGTTAGTTATGTCTAATTGTTGTGAAAATTGTACTTGTAAGCCTTGTAAAGGGTCACCATGCCCATGCAGCTGTCGTTGCTGATTTTCTCCCAGGTTCGTCAGCAATCGCCAAATCTTAACATAGAGTAAAGTATAGCTTCAAGGTGAAGAGAATGTTTGTATAAAGTTGAGCATTTAGGGTCACTCCACGCTAACAGTTCTATATTATGTATTTTAAATAAATTCTTCCAGTTTTCATATTCTGATTTTTCTATTTCTTTCAGATATAAAACAGCAAATTTTGATTTTTTCATATTCTTTTTTATATGAAAATTTTTATCTAGAATTGATTTTTTATTTTCTAGATAGCTAATGATGTTTCTACAATATGAAATAAGAATCTGATTGTCCGATGAGGTGTACATGTTCAGTGGTTGTTTGTCTTTATTATATTTTTCGAGTAAAAAATTTTTTAGCATTTCTATTTTTTCGTTTTGATTTTCAATTAAATGTTCAAGATTTTTTTTTTCTTTATAGATTTCTATACTTTCAGAATAGTTTTGAGAAATTTTTTCTATGGTTTTAAGTAAATCATCGACTGGTTTTGAAGAGCTAAATTTTTGTTTTATTTCAAAGAAACATTTGTCTTGGTAAGAACTAAACAAGTCAGCTTCGCTTCTTACATCTTTAGTGTTGAAAAAGCCCTTAGAGTCAAGTTTTTTGTCCAGAATGTTTAATTTTTTTTTTATTCTTTCTATTTCGTGCTGGCTTAAAGTTTGTTTATAAATACATTTTAGTTTTTCAATAAGATTTACTTCAGTTTCAAGTTTTTTGAAATATTCTTCTTCTGTATCTGTATTTTTTAGCTTTGTTGATAAAAGTCCTTCTTTTTCTTGTTGGAGAAAAAGGTGTTTTTGATATCTTTTTTTAAATCCAAGCATGAATAAATTTATATCTTTATCTATTGTCTTATCTTTAATATTCAATTGAAGTAAGCACTCTTTAACGATGAGGTTCTTTTCATTTAATAAGAAAGAAAGTATTTCTTCTTTTTTTGTTCGAAAAGATTGTTCATATGTACTTTGCATCATACCTTCTCCTCTTTTTTTTTGGTCATTTGTTTGTTAAGTATATATCGAAGGAGGGTAAATAACTAAAATTTTCAGTAAAAGACAGAAAATTGAAATTTAAAGATTGAAAATAATAGTGAATTTTAAACATTTTTTTTTACTGTAAATATTTTTCCTATGCACTATTTTTAGAGCTAGACATCATTTTGATCGTTTTATATGATGTTTTTTCGATTGTTCTCGATTTGAAGAAGAAAGGGGTGCTTCAGCTATGGAAAGATTCACAGATTCTATTGTTCAATTTTTAAATAAATTTATTATGGTTTGTCTTCGGTGTCTACCTGCAGAGTTAGCTCATGATCTTGGGATTTATCTTTTACGTAAAAAATCTTATAAAATTATACCAAAGCCAAAGAGAAGAGATCACTATCTTAATTTAGAAAGTGAAATCCCCGGTTTGGGAAAAATTAAACATCCTATTGGATTAGCTGCTGGTTTTGATAAAAATGCTGTTTGCGCAGATTCTCTTGCGGACTTAGGTTTTTCTTTTGTTGAAGTTGGAGCTGTAACTCCTTTAGCGCAACGAGGACATAATAAACCAAGAATGTTTAGACAAGCTGATAAAAGAGCTTTAATAAACCGCATGGGTTTTAATAATGAGGGGGCGAATCAAGTAGCGAAAAATATAAAGCAACTTAATTGGCAATTTGATAGCTGTTCTTTAGGCATAAATGTAGGTATTAATAAGTCAACTCCTGTTTCAAATGCTTTGGAAGATTACTTGTATGTTATGAGAAGTTTTTCAAAATCATCAAGCTATTTTTCCATTAACTTATCTTCTCCAAATACTGATTCTCTAAAAAGTTTGCAAGATGATTTAGGTTTTCTTGATTCCCTTGCTGATGCTTTGGAAATGGAAAACGAATTAGATATTAATAACGTATGGTTAAAACTAAGCCCCAATTTGTCTAAAAAGACTTTTCAAAAAATAATAGAAAAATCTTGTGAAAACTCTTTTGCAGGAGTTGTCTTGTCTAATACAATGCCTGTAACAACTCCCTATAAAGGAGGGATGAGTGGACATCCTTTACTCTTACCATCAACGCGTTGTTTAGAGTGGGCTTGGGATGTACACTCTGGATCGTTACCAATGATAGGGGTTGGGGGAATTTTATCTGGAGAGGATGTTTATGAAAAGATAATTAGAGGAGCTTGTGCTGTCCAGATTTATACGGCTTTTGTCTATCGAGGTCCTTGGGCTGTTTCTTCGATCTTGAATGAATTCACATCTTGTTTAAAAGAAAAGGGATTTGAAAGTGTCAAGGAAGCATATGGTTCGTA
>PASJ01000049.1 GCA_002711925.1 Pseudobdellovibrionaceae bacterium
AGAACAGACTGATCATTTGTATAAGCATGGACGGTTGTCACCAAACCTGAAACAATACTAAAGTGATCATCAAGAACTTTGGTTGGGGGAGCCAAACAGTTTGTCGTACAACTTCCGTTTGAAACGATTTTATCCTCAGAGCGTAAATCCTTGTGATTAACGCCATAAACAACTGTTCTATCTTCCCCAGAAGCAGGAGCAGAAATCAATACTTTCTTTGCACCAGCTTGAAGGTGACGCTCACACTGTTCTTTTTTTCGAAAACGACCTGAGCACTCAAAAACAATATGAACATTTTTTTGTGCCCAAGGAAGTTCTAAAGGATCCTGACAAGCTGATATGGTGATTGACTTGCCGTTGACGCTTAAGACATTATCATCGACAGAAATATCGGCATCTAAAGTTCCATGCACGCTATCATATTTTAAAAGATGGGCTAAAGTTTGCGGACTAGCAAGATCATTTATATGGACAACTTCAAAGGAAGTGTCTTGCCCATTTATCATAGCTCGAAGAACCGCACGTCCTATTCTACCGAAACCATTAATTCCAATTTTAACTGTCATAGAAACTGCTCCAGCGATTATAAATTAAAAAGCAATTATAGTATTTCACCCCATTTATAGTTTTTGTCAAAAAAAAAAGAACATAAAAAAAAATCAATTCTTTACGTAAAAGACCGACTAAAGTTTTACAAAGGAAAGCAGAATAAAGTTAATCATCTAAATAAGCTAAACTGGCTGATTACCCACTTGCATTTTACTGTAAACAACCCTATGTTTCTAATTTGATTATAATTATATATTTATTCCGGCACACTAGGTAGAATTCGTATATTGCTATTTTCTACTAAGAGAAAAATAAGTAAACTGTTAAAGTTAATGTCTATTTTAACACCCTCAGCAAGAGGAAAAATATGAACATCCTTCACTCAATAAGTCAACATGGACACGAGCAGCTTGTTTTTTGTAATGATAAAAAAAACGGCTTAAAAGCAGTCATAGCAATTCACGACACAACCTTAGGGCCTTCTCTTGGAGGGTGTCGCTTTTGGGACTATAAAGACGAAAATGAAGCAATCTTAGATGTCCTCCGCTTATCGCGCGGAATGACATACAAAGCTGCAATTGCAGGATTAAACCTTGGTGGGGGAAAGTCTGTTATAATTGGTCAACCTGAAAAATTAAAATCAAGAAAATTTTTTCATTCTTTTGGTAAATATGTTGATAGCCTAGCTGGCCGCTATATAACAGCAGAGGATGTCAATATTCGTGTTGAAGATATCAATATGGTTGCAGAAAAGACCTCACACGTTGTCGGAGTCACAAATAGCCCTAATGGCTCGGGAGACCCTTCACCATTTACAGCTTTGGGCGTTTTCTGGGGAATCAAAGCAGCAGCTAAACATAAATTTGGCACTGAAAGTTTAGAAAATCTAAAAATTGCTGTACAAGGATGTGGGGCTGTAGGTCAAAACCTTATAAACTTACTTCATCATGAAAAAGCTAAAGTTTGTGTTGCAGATCTAAGTGAAGACACCACTAGAAAAATGAAAGATAGGTATGGCGTTCAGGTTGTAAGTATAGATAAGATTCATGCAACAGATTGTGATATTTTTGCGCCTTGCGCACTCGGTGGTATTTTGAATTCAAACACAATTCCTGAAATAAAAGCAAAAATTATTGCAGGAGGCGCCAACAATCAACTTTTAGATGAAAAACTTCACGCCATAGCTTTGAACAAACGAAATATCTTGTTTGCTCCAGATTACGTCATTAATGCTGGTGGGCTTATAAACGTTGCTAATGAACTTGGGGGCTACAATAAAGACAAAGCAACAAAGGACACGATAAAAATCTATGAGACTCTTCAATCAATCTTTGCTACAGCTGAAAAAAAATCACTTCTTCCCTTTGAGGCCAGCAACCTTTTAGCTGAAAAAATCATTACGGAGAAAAAAAAAGAAAAACAGAATTAACGTACCTCAAAAAACTATGACGACCATACTCTGTAAACAAGATATCCATTTGGCGGAATATTAACATCTATAATCTCATTGACGAGACCGTTCGTTTTAATCGTAATTTTATGCCGCCCAGATTTAACACGTACCCTTGTACACCAAAAAGACTCGGGCAACAATGTCCACCCTCTTGTATCAGCTGTTTCTGTTGCTGCCACAGCAACATTAGCAAGTATACCGGCCAAAGGACCAAACTCATCATGAACTTTTCGAGTCAACTGAGACTTCAATAAAATACGGCCGATTCCCTTAGCAACAAGCCTCAACCGTCTTTCTTCCAAGGAATAATGAGCTAAAGAATTCATATCTACTGTATTATTAGCTTGTAAAAATTTACCGCCATCAAGAGATAGACCTGTCGGACCATATTGAAATGCTTTACTTTTGCTCACAAAAGGAAATGAAAAGCGAACAATTTGCTTGCCAACATTAATGAGAAATTCGCGTGTTTTTTTTACGCTAGTGTGCCCAATTTCGTGAAAAACGATGATTTGTGCGTCTTTGTCTGTTTCTGATAACGCTGGTTTCGTAAGTTTTGGATAATTTTTCTCCAACTGAGATAAGATGCTTTGCCGGTTTCGAAGCTTTGCAAGTCTGTAAAGAGCCTCTGCTACTTGGGGCAAAACCCCAGGCTGGTAAAAGCGTTTGTACGATGAAGCTTCATAAATTTTTAAGGCTTTCTTGTAATCGATAATGGCATCGTCGTATTCACCATTGAGTTCATAAATGATACCTGCTAAATACCGAGCGAAAGCATCCTCTCTGTAGCTGTTGTTACGATCTCCCAAATCTTGGGTGATCGCATAAAGCCTTTCGTTTATTTTTTTAGCTGATATTCTTGCTTCATTAAGCTGATCTTCTTCGAGAAAAGATAAAGCCAACAAGACGTGAAGAGCTACCTGCTCGTAGTTTTCTCCTCGGTAATCACTGGATGACTCATTTATGATGAGGGTACTTACTGTATTGATAACACTTGTTGTAAACAAACGATCAACAACCTTGTCGGCATCAAGAAGAGTTCGACGAAATTTTTCTTTTTCGCCAAGGCGATCATATATCATAGCTTTTTCTAAAAGATACAAAAGCCGACTTTTTGAATCTTGTTTTAAACTCGATTGCTCTAATTCACTGAGAGCTTCAGAAAAATTTTTGTTGAGAAAAAGGCTACGGATCTTTGCTGTCTCTTGAGTGTAAGAGGCACAATTTAGTAGCACAAAAGATAACAAACAAATTAGAATAAGTGATTTCATAATAACGGACTATTCGTTGTTGAAATTACCAGCCAAGGGATGATCTTTTAAATCTTTTCTTAATATCATATTTTTGTGACCAAACAATTTCAGCAGACTCAAAATTTGTTAACTTCAACACGATTTGATACGTCACAGTTTTTAAACCAGAGTCGTTCGAGTGAACTGAACTTGACAGATTCCCTGTTAGCATAAACTGAGCTCCAATTTGCTTTCCAAGTTGCTGAGCTGTATTGGCTGAAACCATACCACTCTTATTCTGGTACTTCATTTCTTTGAGAATTTTTTCTCGCCCTTCTAAGTCTGCAAAACGGACTTGACCAGAATTAAGGATTTCATCACGAATAGCTTCACCAATAGCCTTTGTGTCAATATGCTCGTCAGTTCTATTTTCAATCGTATCAACAACAACCATTGGTCTTTTCCCTTCGTGTCCTCGAAGATGCTCATTTAACCAAGGTTTACTAAGCATGGAGTTAATTAAAACTTCTGCAGACTTTCTTGCGTCCGTTTCATTCCACCTATCGTCAACAATTTCAACAGCTTTTGGATCCGAATACTCGCCAACAAAAGATTCTGAACATGCCCCCAGAAACAAAAATCCTACAAGAAAAAACAAGGCTTTAATAATATTTGATTTTTTCATTATATAATCTCCTAATTTAATTTTTTATATTATGATTATAGGTCATTCTTAAGTTTATGAAAATAGAATATATGTACCATAGCTTCAAATCAAAAAAAATAGACACCTGATCGCAACAAATGACTTTTGCTCAATCTGAACATATTTATCTTTAAGTCAGAAAAAACACTTGTCAAAAAGACCAAGCTAACATTTAAAAATAATATTTTTTAGATTCTCAAAGGGTCTTTGTTCCAAAAACTCACAAAAATTTAATTGAAAGCTTATGAAAAACACTGTTGATATAAAGAAAAACTACGAGAATGTTCAGCTTAAGATAAAAAAATCTTGCCAAGAAAACCAACGATCGGCGATTGAAATTACGTTTCTAGCGATTAGCAAAGGCCAATCTTTAGAAAAAATTGAAGAAGTGTATAAACTTGGTCACAGAAATTTTGCTGAAAATTACCAACAAGAGCTGAGTGAAAAAGCCAGCTTGTGCCTTAAAAAAGGGTTAAAAATTAAATGGTCATTTACAGGCACCTTACAATCGAACAAGATAAAAAAAATTATGTTACACGCTGATGAAATCCAGTCGGTTGCCTGCTACAAACACGCTGAAAAGATAAATGATTGTCAAAGTGTAATGAAACAAATCCCTTTTCCCATCTACCTTGCTGTAAATGTCGAAAATGAAGAAACGAAATCGGGTATGAACTTAAATGGGCTGAGTGAAACTTTCGATAAAATCCAAAAAAATTTAAAGAATTTATCAGTTCAAGGTGTCATGGCCATTCCTCCCAAGGGAGCTTTAAAATCTAGAAGTGAAAGTATCATGGATTTATGTAAGATCGCGAAGACAACAGGTCTGGGAAAATTATCTCTCGGTATGTCAGATGATTATGAGGAGGCTATAGGTTTGGGAGCGACAACTGTAAGAATTGGTCGCGCGTTATTTGGCGAAAGAGTAAAGTAAATTCTCGTCTCGAGTTTTAAGTGGATTTCTTCTATTTTAATCACTTTAGATGAAAACCAACACGATAAACTTTTTAAAAAGGAGTCAACTAATGATTGGAAGTATCTTATATGGCTTAGCACATGTTACAGACATTGTTTTTAACCTTATCACCCTACTGATTATTGTTTCAGTAGGAATAAGTTGGTTTAATGCCGACCCTTATAACCCTTACGTGCAACTTGTTCGCAATCTTACCGAACCCATGTACAAGCCCTTGCGTAAATGGACACAAAATATCAGCGGTCCAGTGGATATTAGTCCTATGATTGTTATACTTATCGTCGTTTTTCTACAAAAAAGTATTCCAAAATACTTAATGTCACTTTCTCTTCAATTACAATAATGCTAAAATCTTATATTAAGAGTACAAGTTAAATTATTAATACAAACAATTTTTTCACTTATGAAAACAGATGTCAAAATCCAAATAGTTTTGCTTTTGGCTCTTCTTACACTATTTCATAGTGCAGAAAAACTGAAAAAATTTCTTCCTGATAGAAGTCAAGAGCTACCTGCTTACGTTCACTTAAAAAAGCCTTATCTCGACATATTAACCCTTGGTCATCGTCATCTTTATGAAGATTATGTGCATATCTGGCTAATTCAAGACCTGATTCCAGGACAACAACAAAAACAAACCTTAAGTCTAGAAAATATCTCCCAAAAAATTAACCTAATCAGTACTCAACAACCAACAATTGAAAGTTTTTTTCTCTTATCGTGTTTTGTCTTAGCTTTTGATTTTGAAAGCCCCAAAATGTGTGAATACCCTCTTTCTCAAGGCATGAAAGCTCTACCACAAAGCTGGAAAATTCCAATGCTACAAGGCTACCTCTATGCCTACGAACAAAACCTACCTAAATTAGGTTCTGTTTTTTACAAAAAAGCCTCCTCACATAAGAATGCACCGCAATTTTTAAAACAACTGTCAAACAAACTTGCTTCAAAAAAAACCAGCTCAGAAGACGACACTAGAGCAAAAAAAGCTATTGAATACTTAAAAAATAAAATTAAATACAAAAAGATCAAACCGATCACTTCCGACTAAAGAGAAGAAAATCATGTCTAAATTTATTCTAGAGTTAAAAAATGTTCATAAAGCTTTTAAACTAGACTTACTCAAAAAAAATTCCTTTATTCTTAAAAATATAAACTGTAGCTTTCTGGGAAACTCTTGTACCGTAATTCTTGGTCATAATGGGGCAGGGAAAACAACAACATTTAGACTTATTCTAGGCCTACTTTATCCTTCACAAGGAGAAATCTTCTTTAAAGGTCGAAAACTTACTTATAAAGATAAAAAAAATATTGGCTACATGCCAGAAACAAACAAACTTCCTGGAAACCTCAGCGTAGCAGAAATATTATACTTTCACACAAACCATATGATGGAAGATTTAAATAAAAGCCAAAGAAAAGATAAGATAAAAAATAAGCTTCTAGAAATCGACCTTTGGAAACATAAAGATAAAAGAATCAAAGACCTTTCAAAAGGTATGGGCCGAAGGATTTCGTGGGCTTTAGCTTCTATCCATGATCCCGACCTTCTTATACTTGATGAGCCTTTTGAAGGCTTAGATCCTTTCGGAAAAAAAAATATGCTCGAGTGGATTGATAAAAAAAAAGAAGGAAATAAGTCTATTATAATAAGTACCCATGAGCTAGATCATGTTTTACCCATATGTGATAAAATTTTAGTATTAAAAAATGGTGAAATGATCCTGTGTCAGGATAAAAAAGACCTTCTACCATCTATAGCTGACACTTTAACTCTTACACTCAATACCAATGAAAATATAAAAGAGCTAATAAATCAGTCGCAACTTGAACCTCCCTCGGAAATTGTAGAGCAAGGTAGAAAAGTTACCCTTAGCTTTCAAAAACGACAGCTAAGTTATAATTATCTCGAGTATTTCTTAGACAAGAAAATAACACTGAACAGCTTTTTGGCTAACGATCTTTCTCAAGACAAACCATTTCTTGAAAAAAATTTTAAGGACAATATTTTATGAAAAGTATTTACACTCTGACAAAAGAGTCTTTTCTTATACTGAGAAGGGGAAAACTTTTTCTTTCATCATTAGTAGCATCCATGTTGGTTATCATATTTGCCAATATTGCAAGCTCCTGGGGGGTTGAAGAGTTTTACAGAATCTTATTTGACATTGGACTTTTAGGATTTGATATGATTGGAGGTATGACGGCCATCATTTGGGGTACTTACCTTATAGCAGAAGCACAAAAAGATGGATCTGTAGAAGCTCAACTTGCTAGCCCAATTAGCAGAAATCAATGGGTTATAGCAAAATTTCTAAGTCTTACCTTAGCTTTATCTTTACTGTCGTGTCTTCTCGTTATTTTTTGGCAACTCCTTATGTTATTAAATAATTTTGGCTGGTTATCTAAGCTTTCTTATCTTTTTGTTGTTCATACTCTTGGTTGGTTTGTCTTGGGTTCTTGTGCTCTTTTTTTCTCAACATTTTGCGAGGGTACCACAGCATTATTTTGTTCTCTTTGTTTATGGGGTATGGGTCTTTTGTCAAGGATTGTATTTGACAGTTTACCACAAGATGTGGATGTTATCAGTGCAAATATTATTGGTTTTATATATAAAATCTGGGATCTACAGTTTTTTAATATTTCTTTTACGGCAAGCACTTCAGCAAATTATAGCTTAGAGCAGTTTCTTTGGACAATTACCTATGGACTTTCCATTCTTCTTACATTACTTTGTGCGTCTTGTGTAACCTTTGCTCGTAAAGATATAAACTAAAAAATGGATTTTGATAAGAAAAAGCATGTGCAAAAAGAGCGCCAACTTGCTAAAGAGCTAAGAAAGTCTCGTTGGTGGCAGACAGTTTGTCAATCTGCAACCTGCTACTACTGTGGAATAAAAATTCCCCCTAAAGAAGTGACTATGGATCATATTGTTCCTATCAGCAAAGGGGGAAAGTCGACTAAAGGTAATATAACCACATCGTGTCATAGCTGTAATGTTAAGAAAAAAGACAAAACAGCAGCTGAACTACTTATTGAAAAAATAGATAAACTAAAGCCTTAAAAAAAAGACCACTACTTCCATTTTATATTGCATCCCATGGAAGGCCTTTGATTTTTTGGACTTTCTTTATTTTGCAAAACCGATTCAACAGCACAAATAAGATCTTTACCGTCGTTTTCTTCTTCATTACCAGGACGGCTAAAGTCCATTTGACCTCGATAAAATAATTTTTTATCTACGTCAAAAAGAAAAAAATCCGGTGTACAAGCAGCATCGTATGCTTTCGCTACCTCTTGACTTTCGTCGAAAAGATAGGGAAACGAAAATTTATGATGCTCGGAAAAAATCTTCATATTTTCCGGACTATCTTCAGGAAAATTTTCAACATCATTTGAGTTTATTGCTACAACATCAAGTCCTTGCCCTTGAAATTTTTTTGCAAGTTCAACAACTTTGTCGATAACATGAACGACAAAAGGACAATGATTACAAATAAACATGACCAACATAGGTTTATTTTGATTAAACTTATCGAGAGTAAACAACTCACCGTTCACATCTTTCAAACAAAAATTTGCTGCTTTTCTGCCTAGTTCAGGCATTATAGATAAAGTTTTAGCCATTTTTTTACTCCATCTTTTCTTTTTTTCAAGTTAGCTGATAAAACAAAACCTTGAATCAAAACCAAAAAAATCGTATTCCATAGCTGTGTTGGACATTTGCAAAGTTTATACTCTACCAGAAAAAGACTTTCTGCCATACTTTAAGACGTTAATAAAACATAAAACTTTAAAGTTGACGATAAATATTAATTTTTTTCTTGCGTCTAAAGAAGCCAAGAAGTATTTTTTTTGAGGCAAGATATCTGGCACATTTCTTGATCAAGTAAACAAAGAGGACAACAGCTACTTGTATGCCATTTAACGAAGACACAAGACAAAAAGAAATCAAAAGAAATTACTTGGAGCTTCTTGTCAAACAGCTTTACAGAGAGTTTGATCATATCCTTTTTACCTACAAAGTAAAACTGAAACCCGTCACAATTTCTATAAAAAAAATATCTGCTTATGGAACGTGGGATGCCAACAAAAGAGAAATTGTTCTTTCGATGGACCTTGTAAAGGCTGAGCCATGGGCAAAAATTGTAGAAATTCTTAAGCATGAAATGGCACACCAGTATGTCCACGAAGTGATGAAATCAAAAGACTGCCATGGCAAAGACTTCTTATATGCTTGTCACCAGCTTCGAGTTGCTGATTGGGCGAGAAAACCAAGTTTATCGATTAAAGACCATGAATCTGAAAGTCCCGTCAACTTGACCAAAGAAGAAGAAAAGTTATTAAGATGGATTGAAAAACTTCTTGCTTTAGCTGAGTCAAGTAACGAACACGAATCTCTTCAAGCTATTTGCAAAGTCAAACAACTATGTGAAAAATATAACCTTTCTCAAATAGAAAACAAAAAGACTATCTACAAATCACAAACTATTTCTCACGGCAAGAAAAGAATTGAACATTACCAATGTCTGATTGCTGATATTTTAACCAGTCATTTTCTAGTAAAAATCATTTACTCTAGTAGATTTAATAAAAATTTAAAAGGTGAAGAAAAAACAATCGTAATTCTTGGAACGGAAGAAAACACAAAATTAGCAGAATACGTATACTGGTTCCTCTACAATAACATTAAGATAATCTGGAGAGCATACTGTAAAAAAACACAAACGAAAGGTATAGCACAACGCAACAGTTTTTTAAAAGGTGTGTTAAACGGTTTTAACCAACAGTTATGTTTAGTAGAAAAAGATATAAGCACAAATACAAAAGAAAATAATCAAAATAAATCTATCATTTTAAAAAAAATAAATAAAGAACTTGATGCATACGTTCACTATAGATATCCTAGAATACATACATCAAAGTTAACTTACTCACAAAATTTTACTGACTCTTATACAGCAGGAAAAAAGGAAGGATTAAGCCTCAGACTCTATAAAGGTCTTAAACAAAAAGCTTCTGATATAAAAATGAATTTTATTGAGGGGCCTAAAATGAAAAAAGAGGATAAACGAGAATCACCCAGTTAAAAAGAAAAAAAGATTTATAATATAAATAAACTTCATTTATAAGAAGAACTTCGGTGGCCTATGATAAAAAATAAAAATTCTCTACTTGTCTTTTTAATCCTACTACTTTTAACAGGAATCTACATCGTTGATGATATTTTATTTCAGCCAAAATTTTCAAACTTAAAAGAAATAATTACCCAAACTCAAACCGAAGAACAAGAAAACCTAGATCCTTCAAATCTTCCGACTCCCCCGGAACAAAAGCTTGAAGTACTGGTTCTAAAAAAGAGTGAAACATTTTATGATACTATGCTCAAAAGTGGTCTTGAAACAACTGATGTACTGAATGCTATAAAAGCAGCCAAGGTCTATCTCGATTTCTCTCAGATAAAGCCAGGAACCGAATTAAGACTTTTTAGAAACAATAAAACACAAGAAATACAAGAAATTAGAATCAGACAATCTGCCAACCAATATGTCCAACTAACCTACAATGATAATAAAAAATGGTTGTCCGACTTGATATCTTTACCCATAGAAAAGATAAACCGAATCTTTTCAGGACAAATATTCGAGTCTTTATGGGAATCTGCAGAAAAAGCCGGACTCGATGCTATCGTTATCAATAAACTTGTTAAAATTTTCGCTTGGCAAATTGACTTTGAAAGAGAAGTGAGACTTGGTGATAGTTGGGAAATTATGGTTGAAGAACAAAAAGTCGCAGGAAACTTCCTAAGCTGGGGCGACATTATAATAGCCGAGTATAAAAATACTGATAAGGTTTTTAAAGCCATAAGATTTATTCGCAACGACAAAGGGCCAGCAGAATACTATACTCCTGAAGGAGAAAGCTTACGCGGGATGTTTATTAAAAGTCCAATCCCGTTTGGAAGAATTAGTTCACGTTTTCAAAAAAACCGACTTCACCCAATTCTTGGTATTAATAGGCCTCACTTGGGGGTTGACTATGCTGCCCCACGAGGCACACCAGTTTTTGCTGTTGGTGACGGAAAAGTTGTTATAGCTAAATACTCGAAAACTGCCGGAAATTATATTACGATAAGACATAACTCAACTTATAAGACTTCATATAAGCACTTGAAAGGCTTTGCCCCCGGGATTAAAAGAAACAAAAAAGTTAGACAAGGCCAGACCATTGGCTATGTTGGATCAACGGGCTTATCTACCGGGCCACACCTACATTTTGAATTTTATGAAAATGGTAAATATATTGATCCTCTTGGGCGGACCTTTCCTAAAAAAGAAACGCTTAACAAAAAAGATTTTCAAAATTTTGAAAAAATCAGCAAGCTTTCTTACGCCGAATTTGAAAAAAATAAAAGGTTTTAGTGGCAGTCCTGAGTGGAATCGAACCACTATCTATCGCTTAGGAAGCGACTATTCTATCCGTTGAACTACAGGACCCTAGAAAAACAAAAATCACGTTTACCATAAGAAGTAATTGGAAACAATAGGGAATTTTTGGGGTTCAAAGAAAAAAAATTCAAGTAGATCATCTTACCTTTCTAGGCTTAAAAATAAATACTGATACCTGTAACTATCTTTTTGGCATATTCAAACTTGTGGTATACAATCGTGGTTTTCCTTGACGTTGGATTAAGACCTATTAATGCCATGAACAACACTTTGGATAAGTTTCCAGTAGCCAAGTTAAGGATGATTCTACTCAAATCATAAAATTTTTTTAAAACGATTTTAAAGTAAAGGAAACAGCCGAGATGAAACAGTATCTCAAGCTCATGAGCCAAATCTTAGAGTATGGCGAGATCAAAAAAGATAGAACAGGCGTTGGGACAAAAAGTATATTTGCTCCCCAAATGCGTTTTAATTTAGAAGATGGGTTTCCTCTTTTAACCACAAAAAAGTTACATTTACGCTCGATTATCCATGAACTCATTTGGTTTCTTAATGGAGAAACAAACATTCAATACCTAAAAGAAAATAATGTTCGCATATGGGATGAATGGGCTGATGAAAACGGTAATCTTGGTCCAGTTTATGGTGCTCAGTGGCGAAAGTTTCCGAAACCAGACGGAGGTCACGTGGATCAGATCAAAAGTCTTGTTAAAGGTTTGAAAGAAGACCCCGACAGCAGACGTCATATTGTTTGTGCATGGAACCCTGGACAACTTGATGAAATGAGGCTTGCCCCATGTCACTGCTTGTTTCAAGCTTGGGTTGCAAATGGTAGACTTTCGGTTCAACTTTATCAAAGATCTGCAGATTTTTTCCTCGGTGTTCCTTTTAACATTAGCTCCTACAGCCTTCTAACCCACTTATTAGCGGAACAGTGTCATTTGAAAGTTGGAGAATTTATCTGGACAGGTGGAGACACTCACCTCTACAGTAACCATTTTGAGCAAGCAAGACTTCAACTATCTCGAAAACCACACCCTCTGCCAAAGCTTATTATTAAAAACAAGAGGAATTCAATATTTGACTATAAGTACGAGGACTTTGAGTTTGATGGCTACATTTGCCATCCACACATAAAAGCACCTGTTGCTGTATAAAAATTAAATTTTATTTTAAGGAACTCTGAATGAAAATCTCAATCATTGCTGCAATAGGAAAACAAAGACAACTCGGTCTTGATGGTAAGATACCTTGGCACTTACCTGAAGATCTAAAATCTTTTAAAAAAATTACGATGAACCGACATTTAATTATGGGACGTAGAACTTTTGATTCTATAAATGGATTTCTACCAGGAAGAACCATTCATGTTTTATCAAGTCAAATGATAGAGAATGAAAAAAACAGTGTTTTTAAAAGATTAGAAGATGCAACTTCTTACGTGAAAAAAATAGATGAAGATGAAGTTTTTATTTGTGGTGGAGCATCCGTATATAAAGAAGCATTGAATTTTGCTGATAAAATTTACCTCAGTAAAGTCAATTACGATGGACCCGCTGATTGTTTTTTTCCAGAATATAATCTATCAAATTATAAACTTGTCGATGAAAAAAAATTTTCGAAAACTGAAAAAACCATCTCTTGGACATTTCAAGTCTGGCATCATAATTGAAACACTAGTATTTATCTGTTTTGTCTTCCAATCAATAGAAAGCTCAAGTAAAGCTTCTTCCCTTACGTAAAATACTAATTTTTTGTATTTATTGCGATTTATTCACCATTTTTTTCACTCTTCTTCTAGACAAAAAAAGAAAAAAATACGAACAAAAAAATTATTTTATTTTAAAACAAAATAATTCTCTCATCATTTCAATTTGTTAAGTCGAGTTTTTATTGTTTTTTGTAATTTATTTCAAAGAAATACTAAAGTTTTACTTCCAGTAACCGAACATAGTTGCATGAAATATCTTGTGTAATTAAAAAAGGAAAAAAACATGAACTTAAATCTTATAAACAAACACAAAAATCAATGTTTAGAAAAGGAGTCTCAAATGAAAATTTCATGGATGAAACTATTGTTTTTAATGTTCTTCCTAACACTCAATAACGCTTGTGGTGAAACAGAGTTGGAAGAAGGCTCAGCAACTGCAAGTGCCATCAGAGTAGAAGATCCGTCGCAAGATGGTTCAACAGCTGATGCTGGTACTGATGCTGATGCTGGTACTGATGCTGATGCTGGCACTGATGCTGATGCTGGTACTGATGCTGGTGCTGATGCTGATGCTGATGCTGACAATGTTAAGTCTGATGCAGAATCTCCAGGCTCTGAAGCAAATATTGAGCCTACCAAAACTGATGGTACTAATACTGAAATTGCTAAAGTTGAAAGTAACGATTCACAAGCGAGCGATTCAGATATGGACATTGAGGACAAGGACGAAGATGGAGTTCCAAACACTCTAGACAACTGCGTTGACCAACCAAATAAAAATCAAGAAGATATGGATGGTGACGGTAGAGGAGATCGTTGCGATGAAGATCTTGATGGTGACAATGTTCAAAACCAAGAGGACAATTGTATAAATGTTGTAAATCCAATTCAAAGTGATTTTGACGGAGATGGCTTTGGAGATTTATGTGACAATTGTGTAA
>PASJ01000050.1 GCA_002711925.1 Pseudobdellovibrionaceae bacterium
ATCTTCTCCAGAATCTTTGCAACCATCTCCATCATGATCAGTGCTACCACTTGATCTAAATGATTTGTCAATACTTTTTAGACAGGAATCACTAGTATCAGGAATTTCATCATTATCAATATCCGTATCTTCACTAGTAGAGTCTTTGCAACCATCTCCATCATAATCAGTGTCAGTATTTGAGGTCCAACCTTTTTCTGAATTTATCCCACTCTGAGGATCACAATCATCGTTAGAATCAGGTATTTTGTCATTATCATCATCAACGTCTTCAGGTGTATCGTCTTTGCAACCATCTTTATCCCAATCTGTTCCGGGATCACTTCCTGTATATTCAATAGAAGTCCAATTCTTTTCTCCCGTAGGGCACTTATCAAGTTGTGATCCATCAGCGTTAAAATCATTAACTCCATCACCATCATCATCCGGATCTTCACTATCACGGCAACCATCTTGATCATAATCTAAGGAAGTTGAAGTTGAATTCCAACCCTTTAGTGAAGATAGACTTCCATCATCATCATCTGGATCACATTTATCCTCAGAATCAGAAAGCCTATCATCATCATCATCCGTATCTTCATCACTATCACGGCAACCATCACCATCATAATCTGTTACCGGACCTTTTGCCGAATCTGAATTTGAAGTCCAATTTTTTTTTGATGCTGAAATATTCTTATCTATATTAAAGAAATAATCATTATTATCTGGATCACAATCATCGTTACCATCAAGTCTGTCGTCATTATCATCATCACCGTCTTCATCACTATCACGGCAACCATCTTTATCCCAATCTGTTCCCGGAGCACCTCCTAAATATTCAATAGAAGTCCAATTCTTCGCTCCTTTAGCACAATCGTCAGATCCATCGGGGACACCGTCATTATCATCATCATCATCTACACCATTGTCACAGAGCCCATCGCCATCATAATCATCTGGTGTTTCATCGCTCTCCGTTGTACTTGTACCACAAGTTGACTCGTCAGTGTCTAAGAAGCCATCATTATCGTCATCAACGTCATTGTCATCATCACAACCATCACCGTCATTATCAGTAGTATCCTTAGCTGTCGTTGGACATATTGTATCTATACTATCAGAAACACCATCATTATCATCATCCGAATCTTCTTCAGAGTCTTCGCAACCATCTGTATCAAAATCATTGTCAAGGCTTGATTCAAATGATGTGTTCTTACTTTTTGGACAGGAATCACTAGTATTAGTAATTTTATCATTATCATTATCATCGTCTTCAATAGTATCTTTGCAACCATCTTCATCATAATCCAGGGAGGACAAAGTTGAATCCCAATCCGTTTCTGAATTTATCCCACTCTCAGGATCACAGTCATCATTGGAATCAGAAAGCCTATCATTATCATCATCCGTATCTTCAGCTGCTATAGTCTTTCTATCAGCATCCAAAATATCGAGATCCAAACAACCATCACCATCATAATCTGTTACTGTACCTTTTGCCGAATCTGAATTTGAAGTCCAATTTTTTTTTGATTCTGAAATATTCTTATCTATATTAT
Organism: Pseudobdellovibrionaceae bacterium; assembly: GCA_002711925.1. Classification (GTDB taxonomy): domain Bacteria; phylum Bdellovibrionota_B; class Oligoflexia; order Oligoflexales; family Bog-1112. Next base: position 1,551 of record PASJ01000050.1, read on the forward strand.
AGAAATAATCATTATTGTCTGGATCACAATCATCGTTACCATCAAGTATGCCGTCATTATCATCATCACCGTCTTCATCACTATCACGGCAACCATCTTCATCATAATCTAAGGAAGTTGAAGTTGAATTCCAATTCTTTTGTGAAGATAGACTTCGTTCGGCATCATCTGGATCACATTTATCCTCAAAATCAGACCTACCGTCATTATCATCATCCGTATCTTCATCACTATCACGACAACCATCTCCATCGTAATCAGTGCCAGAATTTGATTCCCATCCTGTTTTTGAAGCAATAGCAACTCCACCTTCATCATAATAAAATTCAGAACAATTATCTACACTGTCAGAAACACTATCACCATCATCATCATTGTCTCTATTGTCACCCAAACCATCCTTATCAAAGTCTTTAGTTTCTGAATCATCCAACGGGAAAGCATCACTAGTATCATCAACTCCATCATTATCATCATCATCATCACACGCATCTCCTTGATTATCACTATCATAATTAACCTGGTCGGAATTTGCAATGAGAAGACAGTTATCAAGATTATCACCGACACCATCATTATCACTATCCACACTTTCTGAAGCATCATCTGGGAAAGCATCGGATTCGTTTTCAACACCATCATTATCCAAATCGCTATCTTCTCCTGCTATCACTGAGCCTGATGGACTTGAAATCTCCTCGTCTAAACAACCATCATTATCTTGATCAAGATCTGAGTCTCTTGAGTTCCAGTATTTTCTAGAGTCTGATTTACCTTTATCCATGTTGTTGGGATCATCAACATAAGATTCACCATCTTTGTTAGTATCCGGATCACAAGAATCATCAGAGTCAGTCTTAAAGTCAAAATCATCATCCGTATCTTCTCCATCATCATAACAACCATCTTCATCATAATCAAAGTTAGGGTCTAAAGAATCCCAATCTAACTTTGAGCTTTCAATTATGGAGTTCAAATTTGTTGAATCATCATCGTTACGATCTGGATCACAGTCGTCATCAGAATCCTGGCGACGATCATCATCATCATCTGTATCTTCACTAGAATCTTTACAACCATCTCCATCATAATCTGTTACTATCCCTTCGCTTGAATCTTTAATTGATATCCATTTTGACTCTGATTGTACAATATTCCTGTTAATGTTAGTATCATCATCATTATCATCTGGATCACAAGCATCATTAGGATCAAAAACACCGTCAAAATCATCATCCGTATCTTCACCAAACGCTACAATATTATTACCATCATAAATATCACCATCTAAACAGCCATCCTGGTCGTAATCATTGTTCACAGAAGATGTCCAACCCAGGCTTGACGTTTTTATATCAGAATTTTGGTTAGATGTGTTATCGTTAGAATCTGGATCACAATCATCACTAGAGTCTTTTATACCGTCATTATCATTATCATCGTCTTCACCTGAATAGTCTTCGCAACCATCTCCATCATAATCAGAACCATCTATTCCTCTACTTGATATAAATGTTTTATTTATACTTTTTTGACATTGGTCAAGTATATTTAAATTTTCATCTCTATCATTGACACCATCATTATCATCATCTTCATCTTCTCCTAATATTTTTGATCCGGAAATCACAATATCTTCGTCTAAACAACCATCTCCGTCATAATCATAACCTGAATTTGATGGCCAATCTTTTCTTGAAGGAATAGGAGGGGTGCCTGAATCATTATCATGATCGTAATACCCAGAACAATCATCTTTTTCGTCATCAACTAAATCATTGTCATCATCACTATCTTCAAATTCATCATGACAACCATCTTTATCAAAGTCATTAATTTTATCAATACCACCATCAGTTGAGTCATTTGATATCCAGCCTTGATATCCGTTCAGACATATATCATTACTATCATCAACACCATCATTATCGCTATCATTGTCCTCTACTCCATCAACACAACCATCTTCATCAAAGTCAGTAACGTTTTTAAGATCAAGAATTGTAAAATCAACCTCGTTTGGATCAATACCGGAGTAGGTCCAGTTTTTCTCAGATGCTTTACCCTGTCTCGGGTCACAAGCATCCTTGTCATCTAAAAAAGGATCATTGTCATCATTTTTATCTTCTTCATAATTTGTAATTTCATCTTTATCATTTTTAATATTTTTATCTAGACAACCATCTTCATCATAGTCTGTTTGTAGATTTGATATCCAATTTTTTTCTGAAGCTACAACTCCTTTATCTGACAAAGGGGAAGCACTATCAGGGTCACAATAGTCCAAATTATCAGGTTGCTTATCATTATCATCATCATCATCTTCAGCTTCTATAGTGTTTCCATCAGCATCAAAAACATCGTGATCCAAACATCCGTCTTGATCATAATCTGTACCTGGGAGTCGCGCTTCTAATTCATTTTCTGTTTCACTGGAAGAATCGTCACCAGGATCTGTTCCAGCTTCATCATCTGACGCTTCATCTTCTCCCGAGATTTCTTCGGAAGAATCGTCACCAAGATCTATTCCTGCTTCATCATCTGACGCTTCATCTTCTCCCGAGATTTCTTCGGAAGAATCTTCTACAAAACCATCGTCTTCTAATACATTATCTTCGAGATCATCAACATATTCAGTAGATGTCCAACCTTTTTTACCTTTTGAACAAGTATCATAATCGTCTAAAATACCATCATTATCATCATCTTTATCTTCGTCTAGGCTTGGGTACTTAGAATTATCATCTTTACACCCATCTTCATCATGATCGTAGTAGTTGTTGCTTGATGTCCAATCTATCTCTGAATTAACTACACCAGAATCTGGATCACAGTTATCATCAGAATCAAGACGACCATCATTATCATCATCCGTATCTTCTTCTACCGCCAATACATTTAAGTTAGTATCATTAATATCGTGATCCAAACACCCATCCTGGTCATAATCAGTACTAGCATCTGAAGTCCAATTTATTTGAGAAAGATCTGAGCCATTATCGCTAGAGGGTTCTCCAGTATCTGGATCACAGTCATCTACATTATCTGCTAACCCATCGTTGTCGTCATCGAGGTCTTCATAAGTATCGTCTTTACAACCATCTTGATCATAATCTGTTCCGGGAATACTATTACTTACATCCCCATATTTACTGGAAATCCAAGCTTTAAGAGAGTTAGAATATTGAGAATCTGGATCACATAAGTCAAGATCGTCGGGGATTCCATCATTATCATCATCCTTATCTTCACTCTCATCTTGACAACCATCGCTATCATAATCGGTGTTATGACTTGATGTCCAAAATATTTCTCCACTCGGGCATTGATCAAGCGCTTTACCATCAATAGATTTATCATTCATACCATCATTATCGTCGTCATCGTCTTCTTCTTTTAAATCAACACCATTGACTGTAACTGCTTTATCTAAACCACCGTCTTGGTCATGATCTAATTCAAGATCGTTTGAGTCCCAATTAATTTGTGAAAAAATTTGACCTTTATCCGAGTCTCCCCAAGGCTCTCTGTCTGGATCCCAATCATCTTGTGCGTCAGGCATATTATCATTATCATCATCATCATCTTCACTATCATCTCTACAACCATCCCCATCATAATCTGTTACTGTCCCTTCACTTGAGTCTTTAATTGATATCCAACCTGTTAATGATGCTTTCAGGGGAGTATTTGGATTACCGTCATGGTCATAATATGCCGAGCAAAGATCAAGTGTCTTATTATTTTCATCTATATCAAAAACTTCATCATTGTCATCGTCAGGATCTTCACCCTCTACTAAAATCTCGCCAAATTCATCCAAAATATCGTCATCTAAGCAACCGTCACCATCATAATCTGTTATTTCACCTTTTGTTTCATCTGTATTTGACGTCCAACCGGTTCTACCATCTTTACAAACATCGGCACCATCTGGTACTGTATCCCCATCAGTATCATTATCCTCTAAGTCTTGACACCCATCACCATCAGAATCTTCATTTTTATCGTTAGAGTCCCAGCCTACCGTTGAGTATATTATACCTGTATCGAAAGGATCCGTATCATCTGGATCACAAGAATCATCTACATCAGGCTTATTATCGTTGTCATCATCAAGGTCTTCAGGTGCACTATCTTTACAACCATCCTTATCATAATCTGTCACCAGTCCTCTTCGTGGATCTTCATTAGATGTCCAACCCTTTTCTCCTCTAGAACACTGATCAAGAGCTTCACCGTCTTCACCTAAATCTTTAACTCCATCATTATCGTCGTCATCATCTTCTTCTTCTGCTAACACATTTGAATCATCATCTAAAATAGATCTATCCAAACATCCATCATTATCCCAATCATTGGAAAGATCAGTTGAGTCCCAACCCAGAGAACCTTGTGGACATAAATCATTATCATCAGAAACATTATCATTGTCATCATCATCATCTTCATCACTACCATCATAGCAACCGTCTAAATCATGATCAGTCACGAGACCAAGCTCAGGATCTGCATTTGACGTCCAATCCATCTCCCCTTTGGGACAAGTGTCTTTATCATCAAAAACACTATCGTTATCATCATCAGTATCTTCCGTTTCATCTTGACACCCGTCACCATCATAATCGTTATTAGAATCAGATTCCCAATCTTTGTCCGAATCCGCTTTATCAGAATCTTGATCACATAAATCAGTTTTATTTTTAACCCCGTCACCGTCGTAATCTTCATCTTCAGTGTCAGAGCAACCATCATTATCGTAATCAGTATCACTTGGATCGGAGCTGGTCGGGCAAGGATCTTGAAGATCAGGCACACCGTCCGAATCTGCATCTAATTCACTGACACTAACCTCACTTGTTCTCGATGTAGTGTCATCTGCTGCTTGTTGCAAGTCACACGAAAAAATTAAAGAAAAAACAAAAGAAAACAAAATTAAATGTGAAAAAAACGTATTTTTTATCATTTCCCTAAGCCCTTAAAAATATCAAAGATAAAAACAAAAAAGATAATATGCATTTATAATTAAGACTAACACGGTTTAACTAGAATAGGGTAAAGTAGAAATTTTTTAATTTTGGAAGTTCATTGAAGATTTTTTACTTTTCCTTATGTTAACACCTCGATTTTAAAAATATTCTATAAGAAAAAAAGGGTAAAGTAATAAAAAGGATCATTTTCTATCAACTACCATTTAAAAAAAACAGGAAAAAGTAATATCTTATCTAGTGAAGTTTGTGTTTTATCTTTTTAAAAGTGCTGTTATGAAAATAAACATCAAGCTTAAAATAAATTATTTAACACAAAGAAACACTTATAATTTAAAAAGTAATTTATGTTGTAATAAATTTATATTTTTTTAGTATTTTACTTTTTCCTTAGTCACACAAAAAACATCAACAAAATCGCTTTCAAGCAAAAAAAAAAAAATGAATCATTTAAACTAAAAAAAAGAAGAGACAATCTCGATAGAAAAAAGTGTATTTTATACCTAATTTGTCCATTATTTTATAGAAATTTTTTATTCAAAAAAATATGTGAACACTTAAATTTTCTCAAAAAATATCTTTGAAGTAATTATTTACTCTTCAGGGGGGAAAACACCGTTTCTATATTCATAATCTTTTGCACCTAAGTGACACTTAACAGGGACCCAAAAATCCTGTCCTTTACTTGTTTCGTATGTTCGTATGTAACCATTTCCACAATATCTGTGGTTCATTTTACAAATTAAATTTATGTACTCGACTGTTCCTGTATATTCCACATCAGGACCTTCATATTCTTTTTCATAAGTTTCAGGATCTTCTCCCAATAAAGTGTATCCTGGACCGCACGTATCTTCGATAAAATGATTACCCTGATCATTGTCTAAACAATCATCCTTTAAAAGACTATCTTCCTTGGTGCCTGTTATATTATCCGGTCTTTCATGGAGGGTTGTTAGGTCGCTGGCTTTGATCCAGAAGTAATTGCCTGAACTAACTTCACGTGGGTCCAAACCCTCGTCCCAGTCCTCGTAAGTAAGATTATCTCCTTGAAAATAAAAATCTTCATCAAAAGAACCATCACCATCATCATCTATACCATCGCAAGTTGTATCTTTTTTGGTTCTTTCGACAGTAACTACAAGCTGTGAATTTCCTTCTTCACTTTCTAATGCTATAGTGATATTTTCCTGTGATGTTAAATCGCAGCTTACTTCCCCTAAAAAAGAAGTATCCTCTAGCCAAGAAGACGAGCCTTGCTGACTAGAATCAAATACTATTTCTTTTTGTTCACCAGCTGCGGTTAACTGCTTTTCTTCCTCATAAACTGCTCCGTTTGTATCTTGACATCTTATGGTAATCTTTTCGTTTTCTCCATAAGTTAATTTTAACAGAATCGATTTTATAGCAAATTTAGGTGGTATTTCAAACGAGGGTAACTCAAAAGAACGACCAGAAGAAGAAAAAGAAGAAGTTATCGAACTATTGGTGTTATTAAATAAAATTGCATCACTAATTTGAGCATCTTTAAGATTTGTCTTTGTGGAAAATTTTGTATTTTTTATAATAATATTTGTTAAAATAGCATCTTCAAGCTTAACACCACTAAGATCAATGTCAGAAAGATCAGCACCGGAAAGATCTGCTCCTGTAAGATCAATACTAGGTCCTATGATATACAAATTTGTATTTTCAGAACATTTATAACCAACCGGTAAAGTCGAAGGACAAGCCATAAGCTTACCGCTTACTTCTGTAAGATCAACACCAGAAAGATCAGCTTCTCTTAAGTCAGCTCCTGTCAAATCAAAGCCAGGACCAACTATGTAATTATCATCACCGTCACCAATATTTTCAAAACAAACCCAACTATCCGGCAAATCCGCAGGACACCCTGAAAGGTTAAAACTTACATAAGAAAGAAATTGTTCTGAAAGATCAGCGCCTGTAAGGTCAGCACCGCTGAGATCTGCACCAGAGCCTACAAGATAATTATCGTCACCATCACCAATATCTTCAAGACAAATCCAATTATTTGGTAGAGATTGTGGACAAGCTACCAGGTTGCCTCGAACAAGATTAAGAATTGTATTTGTTAAATTAGCATTTAAAAAATTAACTTGTGTAAAATTCGCACTTGTAAAATTTGCACCTGTAAAATTACTATTTTCAAGATTAGCATTTGAAAAATTAGAATTTGTAAGATCAGACGATGTTAAGTCAACATTTGTAAGATCAGAATTTACAAAAAGAGTATTTATAAGAATAGAATTTGTAAGGTTTGAACCTATAAGAACTGTGTTTGAAAGATCGGCTCCAGAAAGGTCTACCTCTGGTCCGATGATATATAAATTTGTATTTTCAGAACATTTATAATCGTCTGGTAAAGTCAATGGACAAGCGGTTAGTTTACCTTTTACACCTTGTAGACTGGAGCCTGTAAAATCTACACCTGACAGGTCGGCACTTTCAAAAACAACATTAGCGAGAACAGTATTTGAAAAATTAGTATCTGTGAGAAGAGCATTTGTAAAATCAGTATTTGTAAGTTTAGAATTTAAAAAATTTGAATTTATAAGAATAGTATTTGTAAGGTTAGAATCGAGAAGAACTATATTTGAAAGATCAGCTCCAGAAAGGTCTACCTCTGGTCCTATTATATATAATTTTGTATTTTCAGAGCATTTATAATTATCCGGCAAAGTCAAGGGACAAGAGGATAGTTTTCCTTTAACACCAAAAAGGTTAGCGTTTATAAGATTGGCTCCTTGAAGATTAGCACCGGTCAAATCAGCCCCCCCTAAATCAGTGTTTGAAAGATCAATGCCAGGTCCAATCATATAATTATTTTTCCCTTCAACCCCAATATTTTCCAAACAAAACCAGTTTTCTGGCAAACTTCGAGGACAAGAAATAAGATTCGTCCCAAGACCTTTAAAAGCTCCACTGCTTAAATTTGAGCCTGATAAATTAACACCTTGTAAATCTCCATTTGTTAAATCGACTTCCTGATCTTCACTTACATCATGACACCCATCAAGATCAAAATCTATGCTTGGGTCAGAGACCCATTTTTTCAAACCTCTCGGACATGTGTCAAAAGAATCATCAACACTATCATTATCATCATCATTATCTTCTTCCTTAAACGTAATTTCACCCTTGTCATCAGTTAAATTATAATCTAAACAACCATCTTCATCATAATCTGTAACTGGCCCATTACTTGTCTCAGCATTTGAGAGCCAACCAACTTTTCCTTTAGAGCAATCATCACTGCTATCAAGCACGTTATCATTATCGTCATCATTGTCTTCGTCAAGATCACGACACCCATCACCATCATGATCCGTATCGATATCGGATCTCCAGTTTTTAAAACCTTTTGGACATGCATCATCATCAGAATTAGAAAATATACCATCTTTGCCGAAATTTAAAACTCCGTCATTATCAAGATCCGTATCTTCTATAAAATCCTGACATCCGTCACCGTCATAATCATTAGTACTATCAGAAATCCAGTTTCTTTCTGAATTTTCATCACTGCAATTATCGGCTAAATCAAAGATTCCATCATTATCATCATCGTCGTCTTCGGTATCATCTTTACAACCATCAAGATCATAATCTGTATTTTCGTTTGAAACCCAATTCAAAAATCCCGTAGGACAAAGATCATTTTGATCGTTCAAGCCATCATTATCATTATCATCATCCTCAGAATCAGTACAACCATCACCATCGTAGTCGTCTTCGTTTATGTCATTTGACAAAGGACAGGTATCATCTACATCCATAATACCATCCTTGTCTGCATCTGCTACTTGAATACTCGACACTCTACTTGAATCTTCTTGTTGATTACATGAAATTAGAAAACAAATAAAAATTAAAAATAATAAAAATTTATTGAAATCATAAATCAAATGCATTTACACCTTCCCCTCAAAATATTAAATCGCTTAAATTTTTCAACCTTATAAATATCATATATTCATTCAACATTTTAAGTTTTACAGCCAACAATCCATGTTGAATATCGTATCTAAATTTTTGTTAAAATTTCCGTATAAGGGTTATAATGAACATTGTTACAAATCACTCCTCTGTTTGCTCAATTCGAGAAAGAGAGTTCCCAGTACAAACGTAATTTTCTGCGACAGATAAAGGACAAGATACCAACGTTGTTGTAATAATGTCAATATTAGCAGATCCTAAAGCAGCTCCGTCCATTTTTGAGTTGTTAAGTATAGTATTTTTCAAATTGGCTTCTTGGAACTTGGCATCAGTAAGATCGGTGTTTGAAAGATTTGTATCTGTAAGATCTGCACCCGAAAGATCTGCACCCGAAAGATCTGCACCCGAAAGATCTGCATCACTTAAATTAGCATTAGAAAGATCCGCACCTGAAAGATCTGCATCACTTAAATTAGCATTAGAAAGATCTGCATTTTGAAAAATTGCGTCTTTAAGATTAGCATTTTCAACGGAAGTACTTGTGAAAATTGAATTACTAAAGTCTTTATTAAGAGGATCAAAATTTGATTTGATGTAATTCATACAATATTTATTATCATTGAAACTATTGCTATCACAAACTTCACAGTCGTCTAGATAAGAAACCCCACCCCACTTCTGTGCACAATCTTTTTTAACTCTCAGAACGATTCTTCCTGATCCACCATTTCCACCACGGCTTACAGGAAAATTTGCTCGACAATAATCTGAATTCTCATCTCCAAGACCCACACAAGCATTATCGGGTATTTCGGGACAAGAAGTTATATCTTCAATATATTTAGTATATTTGAGATTTTTTATTCCGGATAAAATTCCTCCCCCACCACCTCCTCCACCAAAGTTTTCTTCTGCATTCATTGCACTTGTTGCGCTATAAATCAATCCTGTTTTATCAACGTTATCGGCATACTTAGTATAAGAAGCCTCAGTAGGTGAACCCTCTCCAGCGCCAGTCCCCCCTTTACAATTTTCATCGTATAGACTATAAACACCTTTCTCTTCTTGTATTGTCTTCCACACTATGAAAGTCATAAAGTTATAAGAATCTGTAGCTGATGTGTTCCTTGAACCTCCGCCTCCTGAGCCATATGTTTCTTCATCTCCATTAATGTAATCATTTGTTATACCAGAACCTCCAGCACAATTCACACCACCAGATAAGTATTCAATTGCAACGTGGCTATCATCGCATATTTGTGTGTTTTCAATAACTGTAGCAGAGGCACCAGCTCCTCCACCCCCTCCTCCTGAAATATAAAACCCTTTGCAATTATCACTAAATACGATCCCAAAGGCATCACCACCACTATTACCTGAAGAAACTTTAATAAGATTTTTTTCTAGTGGATTAAGAAAATCTAGCTGGAAATCATTAGGATCAGTAGAGGATCCTGTCCCTCCATCTAACTTATCTTCAAAACGACCAGCAAAGGCTCCTCCTCCATTTGCTCCTTTTTTAACTTTAGATGATGACATATCTTCACCACCAGAACCTCCAGATTTAGCTTCAATTAATTTCTCTTCAGATTCAGAGTCAAAAATACATTCATTTTCATTATAAAATATTTGTGAACTTTCAGCTTGATATTTGACGTTTAATCTATAGGTATTAGAGAATGGGTTATCGCAAATATTATACTCTTTATCCGTATTAACTATATGAGAGAACCAATCACCTTTGAATGAATAAGCTATGCCTCCAGCACCAATTTCAAAAGAGTAAAAACCTTTTGAAAGTCTTATGTTTTCAACCTCTACAACTTCACCACCACCACCACCTCCACCAAGACTAAAAGGTGAAAAGAAAGATCGACCATTTCCTGCTCCCCCTGCGCCACCGCCGCCAACAATCAAAAGATCGACAAGAGTTTCGTGTTCTATATAAACTAAACTACTTGTTTTGAAGTCAAATGATACGTATTCAGTATCATCTTTGGTATAAGACCCTTCTACTGCTTTGTATGAGGGATCGGGAAAACTTCCTGTACAATCATCTAACATTATGAACAACTCCGGTTTTCCATTTCCATCATCATCGCGATCTTCTTCTTTATGAGTAATTATAGACCCGTCGATAATGTCGTTATCCAAGCAACCATCTTCATCCCAATCATAAGAAGTTTCTAAAGAGTTCCAATTTTTTTCAGACCAATTTAGACCTCTATCTGTCAAAGGAGTATTATTATCATCAGGATCACACTTATCCTCGCTGTCCATCCGAGAGTCATTGTCATCGTCGTCATCTTCTGTTTCATCTTTACAACCATCTAGGTCATAATCAGTTATTTCTCCTTTCTCCATACTATTATTTGATATCCATTGTACTTCTGGTGAACCATCTTGACTGTCGAGATCACATTTATCTAAGTCGTTGAAAACTCCGTCATTATCATCATCAAGATCTTCTCCATTATATTGAGAATCTTCACATCCATCTTGATCATAATCATTATTGGTATCCGTGGAATCCCATCCTTTCTCTGAAAAATCTTCTCCGTTGTCTTTATCTCCAGGCTCTTCTTCATCTGGATCACAATTATCCTCTGTATCAATTCTGTTATCATTGTCATCATCATCATCTTCTTCTTGCAAAACTTCACCGCTAACCGTAATCTCTTTATCCAAGCATCCATCACCATCATAGTCTGTTACCAGACCTTTTGTCGGATCTGAATTTGAGGTCCAACCTGTTTCTCCACTTGGACATTGATCAAGTATGTCGCCACTATCGTTTTTATCATTGACACCATCATTATCATCATCTAGGTCCTCACTTAAGTCTTTACATCCATCACCGTCATGATCTAAATTAATATCTGTTGAGTCCCATTCTATTTGAGAGTCAATATTACTTTCGGGATCACAAAAATCATTAGTGTCTTCTCTTTTATCATTATCATCATCTGGGTCACAGACATCACCCAAACCGTCATTATCATAATCACTCTGATTGTTTGAAATCAATGGACAATTATCATCGCTATCAGAAAAACCATCACCATCTGTATCTTTTTTAAGAGGATCGGTTAAATAAATATTTATCTCATCTGCGTCTTCGATTTTATCGTTATCTGAATCAGAATTAAGAGGATTCGTTAAGTAAGTCTTTATCTCTTCAAAATCGCTTAATTCATCTCCGTCTGTGTCTTTACTCAGGGGATCAGTTGAATAATCTCTTATTTCAATCCCATCACTTAAACCATCACCATCGGTGTCAGTCTCTAACGGATTTGTTGAGTAAATATTCACCTCGTCACCATCACTTAAACCATCACCGTCTGTATCTGATTTAATAGGACTGGTGGAGTATTTTTCTATCTCTTCCTGATCTTTTAAACTATCATTATCATCATCTAAATCTTCACTTGAATCTTGACATCCATCCCCATCAGAGTCAGTCATTGAGTCTGATTCCCAATTTAAAATCGATAAAATTCCACTTTCTGGGTCACACAAATCATTTACATCATCGATATTGTCATTATCATCATCATCGTCTTCACTTTTATCTTCACAACCGTCTGCATCATAATCGCTATCCTTATTAGAAATCCAAGATATTTTACCTGCTTCTTTTTTTGAGCATAAATCAAGTTGTTTTCCATCAGAATCGTAATCAATTTTTCCATCATTATCATCGTCATCATCTTCATTATCATCAAGACACCCATCATTATCATAATCGTTGTTGGAATCGGGAACCCAAAACTTAAAGCCTCTTGGACACAAGTCATCATCGAAGGTTCCTAGAACACCATCAAGACCTGCGTCTAGAAAACTATCATTATCATCATCTAGATCTTCACTTGAGTCTTTACATCCATCACCATCATGATCCGTTACTGTTCCTTTCAAAGGATCAGAATTTGATGTCCACTTTGTAGCACCTTTTAGACAAGCATCATCATCGATAGTATCTTTGATTCCATCTTTACCCCAATTTAAAATTCCATCGTTATCAATGTCCTCGTCTTCATTAAAATCATTACACCCATCACCATCATAATCTGTATTAGCATCTGAAATCCAATTTAGTGTTGCATATTGGTCGTTACAAATATCGTTGGTATCTTTGATTCCATCATTATCATCATCATCATCATTTTCATTATCACAGCCATCATTGTCAGAATCTACGTAAGAATCTTTAGTCAGATCTGTTTTGGGGCATAATGTATCATTTAAGTCAGTAACTCCATCATCATCATCATCATCATCTTCTGTAGCATCATTACAACCATCACTATCAAAATCTGTACTTTCATCTGAAATCCAACTAAGCAATCCTTTAGGGCAAGAATCATTTTCATCATCAACACCATCATTGTCATCATCTGTATCTTCAGAATTGAAGCACCCATCACCATCGTAATCTGTATCACCAATAACCTGGGACAAAGGGCAAGAATCATTTACATCAGCAATACCATCTTGATCTGCATCAGCAATAATAGTAACATTATCTTCTGTATCAGCGCTCGCAGTTGTTCCTTCTGTATTGACTTGAGTATCACATGAAACTAGAAAGAGAAGAAAAAGAAGAAAAATTTGAGGAGATAAAATTTTATTAAAATTATAATTTAACAACATTTTTTAAAATCCTTGATA
>PASJ01000051.1 GCA_002711925.1 Pseudobdellovibrionaceae bacterium
CTGGTGGATCTAGATACAATTAAATACAAATAATCAAATAAAATTCTCAAAAAAAAATCAGATATAAGATTTTGTTTTTATAATAATATTTTTTTTTTGTTTTTATAAAAATCATTTATATGAAGGGTCAGCATTGTGTTAACAAAAAAAAATAGATTTTACTTCTTGTGTTTTATGTCTTTTTTTTATTTATTTACATCTAAATCTTTACAAGCTGAAATTTGTTGGGCCTATGTGAATTTATTAAGTGAAACGCCAAATCGCTGTGTTCAGCAAGGAGACACGACACAAAATTGTACTTGGGCAAGTGGAAGAGACTGTCATGAAGATGGAGATAACTCCGACTGTTGCACAACGATTGAGCCAAAAGTTTGTGAGGGAACAAGTACATATTGTGTTTTTGATAGTGACTGTTCACCTGGAGCTTGTGTTCAACAAGAACAAGACCTTCTTTTTAAACATGAAATTTGGCACAATTGTTTTGGCAGCGTTGGGGATCCTGATGGTTGGAATCCACCAAATAGGGGACTCAGGTGGCACTCTTTTCATCGTCAAGATGAACATGATTTTAATATTTATCGAGAAGCAGGAAATCTATGTAACCCATCAGCTGGTGTCACCTCAGGTTGCAAAATAGAGTCACTTGACTGGTGTCCTGAAATCAATCTTCTATACGGCTGGACATGTAATATAGATGCACCACCTGGTTGTGGTGATCCAGGTGCTCGTCCCTACAATACAACTTGCGTTGGTTGTCAGTCTCTACCCCAGTGCTTATTCATAGATGAAGGAGGGCCAAGTGCATGTACAGCCAGTGATACGAAGTGCTCTGGAAGAAGGTTTTGTAAGTATCCAGTTAATAATGCGGGAGATTTAGTCAAAGGTACAGTTAGAGCTTGTAGTAATCCAATTGCAGGTGATGTTGTTGATTCTCAATGTCCAGATACTGTCTTTCCAGATAATGTGTGTTTGGCAGAATATGATAGTCTAGAAGACTTCAGAGACATTGAAGAAATAGCTTATGTACTTGATGATTATTTCCACGGTTCTATGCATGGAAGTGTTGGTTCTTCAGGAGACTGTAAAGACATAAACAGTTCCGCTTGTTCTCCCCGTGATCCCATGTTCTACAGACTTCATAAAGTACTCGATGATTCTGTGCGAGCTTGGCAAAACCTTAAAGCAACAGATGTTGTTGTTGTTCTTGATCGTTCCGGCAGTATGAATGGTCAGGATCAATCAGGTACAAGTAAAAAAATCGCCGCTTTGGAGTCTGTGGATCTGTTTGCAGCTTTGATCGATAGTGATAGAAGTGATGGCCAAAAAAATAGGTTAGGAGTTATAAGCTATAGTAGTGATGCTTCAAATGACGCTTTAAACCTCGGTTTAAAAGAGAATAAAAAAACTTGTTCCACAGATGCTTCAGTTTGTTCTTTTGATGCAGATTGTCCTATGTCTGGTGTTTGTGAATATCCTATAGGGTATACTCAGTGGAGAAGTGATATCGAAGATCATTTTTTCTCAGGTTGTACTTCTATGGGAGCTGGTGTTGAAGCTGCTATTAGTATGTTGTGTCCCAATAAAACTTGTTCTGGAAATACGGGTTTAAGCTGTAATAGTGACGATGACTGTCCTGTTGCTGAAAGATGTCTTGGTGATTGTTTTGACTATGATGAGAAAAGGTGCGAAGAAACTGATACTTTTTGTTCAAATAATGCAGATTGTTCGGGTGGGCCTGGAGATTTGTGTACAGATGCAAAAGTAAATGACCGTAAGGCTGTTTTACTTTTAACTGATGGAGTTGAAAATACTGCACCTTGTCTTGAAACTGACCCTGGATCTGGTCCTTCATGCAGTGCTTCATGTCACGGAGAACAGGTTGATTTTGATCGTTTAGCTTTTACTCAATTTTGTGCATTGGGTTTAGGTGAAGAGACCAACCTTGATATAAATCTCTTATCAAGGATAGCAGAACGTCAAGGTGGCCTTTACATGCATAGTCCAGAAGAAGACCCAGACGGTGATTGGGTTGATGTTAAAGATTTCTTCGTAAAATGTTTTGGTAGTTTAACCGATGAATTTATTGCTTTAGATCCTAAGTTAGCTTTTAAATCAGAAGGAGCAAGTGCTACAGATTGGGATGATCTAGTCTATAATTCATGTGGCGATGAAAAAATAACGTTTGTTGCAGGTTGGCAAGATACAAGTATACAACTTAAACTCCAGATAGAGTTTTACCCGAACTCGGGAATTGGTCCATCATATGTAAAAGAGGTTCAAAGTGAAAAGGGTGATAACTGGGTCTTTGCACGAATAAAACTTGCTGATACTGGTTTTCCCCATTCTTCAAGTCAAGGGACTTGGAAAGCTAGGCTAGTTAAAGTTGATGATACAGACGTGATCAATCAGGCTTCAATCAATGTACTTGTCAAAGGCAATACGGAAATAACAAGCCATGTCCCATCCAGTAACTTTAAAACTGGTGATGATCTTCTTGCTGGGTTTAGAGTTTTACCAGGAACAAAACCTCAAGGTGGTTACCTTTCTGTTTCTGGTTCTGTGACGATTGATCGTCCAAAACTAAGTTTTGGAAAGCTATTCAATGATAATATTACTGCAGTGAAAAAAGTTATCTCTAATTTTTTACCTATCGATAACCTTCTTAAAGCGCAGCAAATTTGCTTAAATACAAAAGAGATTGAAGAAAAATCATGTCAAAAAGCTTGTGTGGAATCTTGTAACTCATTAAATGGAAAGCTGACTTATAAAGTAAATGAAGAAAGTTCTGAACTTGCTGTTGGAAATGCTGCATGCAGAGTTCTTTGTGAAGGACAACTTGCTTGGGTCGATCATCAAGCTGAACCTACTACAGTTAATACGTGGTCTGTTGATAACTCAGGTGAAATTTCTATCGACAATAAAACACTTGATTTACAATCTTTTAACGATTCTCTTGGACCAGTTAACCTCACAAACCTTCAACAAATAGGAAACTTTAGAATAACAAGTGATAAGAAAGATAGAGCTTTTTACTCACTTGCACAAGATAAAAGATTAGAAGCTCTTCACTTTAATATTGGTTCTCAATTGGTAAAAGATTACTGTAAAAGTAGTGGTGGAGAAAAAAGTCCATGTTACCAAAGAACAGTGTTTGATGACTTAAAGTTTGAGGAAGGGTGGATAGAAAAAGTTATAGCTCGAACGACACAATCAAGCTCTAGCAACAGTAAGAATTTCAAAGGTACAGACAATGGTTACTTTTCACTACAAATTAATCCTGAAGGTCGTGTATCAGGAATCAAGAATTCAAGTTCTTTTTCAATTATAGAAAACGGTAAGAAAAGCTTTCGATTATCTGATGAATTAACAAGGTATGATGGAGCTTACGATTTACACTATAAGGTTCGTTTTAATGACGGATCATGTGAAATTCAAAGGGAGCTCAAGCACAGTTTTTCTGTGGCCACTAAGGTTGAACCAGACTCAAGCTCCGTGACTCCTCTCGATGATAGCGGATCTTACATGATCACACCTAAAGGGCGACCTGGTAGTGGCCTTGCTTTAGGCCCAGGTAAAACCACAGCTGTGAGTTGTACGGGGGGCGAATCGTGTCTATGTAAGTCGGTTGCAATTTCAGATCAACAAGACGGTCGTTACAAGGTTACTGGGGTCACGCCAGGTTGTGGTATAAAAGCATTTGGGGTAACTTTCCCAAGTCAACCTTCGGGCTCAAGCTGTGGGAATGGTATCATTGAAAGTGGCGAAGAGTGTGATAATGGTTTACTAGAAGATAGTTGCTGCAGTTCAACATGTCAGATAAATAACGTTGGTAAAGTTTGGGATAATAAACTTAAGATGTGGGAGAATCATATCCACTGCCACAGAAGTCAAAATGATCTTGCCACCGGACATATTATTAAAAGACACGGTCGGTGCATTTCTGGTTCATGTCTTTTAGTGCCTTTAAGGTGTTTTCCTGGGGATGTTAACGGAGATGGAACACACACTGTTGTGGACATTATCAGTATGATCTCATTTATATTAGACTTAAATCGCTTTGATCTTAATTCTTGTGAGTTAAAAAGTTTAGATATGAATGTTGATGGCCAGAAAAACATACTTGATGTTGTCAATGTTGTTAGCATTATCCTTAATGGTTACGGTAAAGATGATCATGATCAAGTGGTTCATCCAGATCATGGTCATGATCACTAAGGTTTCACGGACATTACTTTTCGCTGCCCATCATTTGTTAGTTTTACTACTTATTTTCCCTTGTGTTTTTTTCGGCAATTTTGTTAAAAAAAAAATATTTTATTCTAGTCATTCTTAGTAGTGAAATAATCTTTAAATTTTGTTAGGTAGGGTTTGAACTTTTGGTTATATTTTTTTGAAAGGTTTTATTATGAATACGTTAAAGAAATTTATTTTGCTTCTTGCTGCTTTAACATCAAGTTTTGTTTTCGCTCATAATATGGGTGAGCATAGTGGTGGAGACTTAAACTTGTGGCACTATCTCACCGAGTGGCATCACGGTGGTCCTTTCTGGATTTTAGGGGCTTTCTTTATTTTGTCTTGCCTTTTTTATTTAAACAAATCAAGGTCTTAATATCGAAAAACATAGTGAGGAAAAAAACATGATTTTTCAATCCGTAGAAAAAATAGATAAAATTTTATCCTTTGACTCTGTCTCTGCTCATTGTGATATTCCATGTAAGATTTATGATCCAGCTCCAGCACAAATTGCAGCTCTTTCTGTTGTTCGCATGATAGATCTCATGGAAGAACTGCACGCAAAAGGCGACTCTAGCTTACAGGCAACAAATACTATGATGCGCTACGTTCGAGAAAAAGAGGACCAAGCAAGTATTTGCAAGCACGAAGTGCGTATTATCTGGGGAGATTATTTCAAAGCACCTCAGTTCGAGAAACACCCGGAAGCACACGACGTTGTTCATAAAATTATGATGGCAGCATCAAAGACAAAACAAGAGCCTAGTCGTGAGCATGGATTAAAACTTGTTGAACTCATCAATAAATTTGCTGAGATTTTTTGGACCAGCAAAGGTGTGAAAACAAAGAAAGTAATTTGTCCATACCCACCAAGTCTTGAAGTCATTTATCCGGATCTAGCCTAAAGATGATATGGCCATTTTCTATTTTTAAAGTGAAAGGTGACAGTATGTCTCCTTTCTTTTCAGATAAAGATTATGTCATAGCTTTAAGAAGGCCTTTTTTTAAACTTAAAAAAGGTGACATTGTCCTTTTTGAAAAAGAGCCTTATGGTAAACTCATGAAGCGCATTATAAATTTGGAACCAGATTTGATTGAGGTCCATGGACATAACGACAACTCAGTAGATAGCCGGTTTTTCGGCAGAATCAGTCGTTCATCAGTCTTTGCTAAAGTTATTTACAGAATAAAAAGAAATAAAACATGATGGTTTAGTAAGATGGTAGGGATGCCCAGATTCGAACTGGGGACCTCTACGATGTCAACGTAGCGCTCTAACCAACTGAGCTACACCCCTAAAGTTTTCTAACGAGTCAGTTAATTAACTTCCCAAAGACTTGCTGTCAAGAAAAACCTATATAAAAATCTGGGGCAAGATATTTAGCGACACTAAAGAGCGATCTTACTGTGAGAAGTTTCCACTTCTTGTCTTGAGGTGAAAATACTTTTTACAAATTCTTTGGCATTAAACTGTTGAAAATCTGAGGATTTTTCACCGACTCCAATAAACCGAATAGGGAGGTGAAACTGATCGCTTATCCCAATAACAACGCCACCTTTCGCTGTCCCGTCGAGTTTTGTTACGATGATTCCGGAAAGATTTACAAACTTTTGAAAGTTACTAACTTGAGAAAAAGCATTTTGACCGGTGGTTGCGTCAACAACAATGAAGCAGTCATGCGGTGCGCCTGGAAGTTCTTTGCCAACAACTCGGTTGATTTTACCCAACTCTTCCATAAGGTTTGTGTCACTTTGAAGTCTTCCTGCGGTATCAATTATTAATACGTCGTAGTTTTTATTTTTTGCAAGTTTTGTTGCGTCAAAAGCTACTGCTGCCGGGTCAGCTTTTTCTCCTTTTGCTACGACTTCAACGTCGATTCTTTTACCCCAAACTTTCAGCTGGTCTACAGCAGCTGCGCGGTATGTGTCGGCAGCACACAAGAGTACTGATTTATTTTTTAGTTTATAATGTGATGCAAGTTTACCAATTGTCGTGGTTTTTCCAACACCGTTTACACCAACTATGAGAATAACATGAGGAGAAGGTTCCTCTTTTTTTTGTTGAATCTGGTTTTCTTCGAAAATTTCAAGAATTTTATGAGAAATTCTTTCTTTTAATGCTGTTAAACTGTCTTTTTCATTTTCAAGGGTGATCTCTTTTATGTGTCTTATCAGCTTGTCTACAGTTTTAACGCCGAGGTCTGAGCGGTATAGTATTTCATGAAGCTTCTCAAGTTGCTCTTCATCTAAGTTTGATTTACCACTAAAGAGTGCTTCGAGGTTTTTTTGAAGCATGTTTCGTGTTTTAGCTAGTCCAAGGTTTAGGTTACCAAAAAGACTTTCTTGACTTTTCTTTTTACTTCCTTTGGTACTACTTTTTTTATTAGGTAATTGAGATTTTTTAAGATCAGAGCGATTGGTGGATGAGCTTAAATTTAAGCGGAGCCAGAAAAGGAAGAAAAACAGAACAAAAAGGGTGGCTACGCATAAAATAAATATATTTGTCGCTGGATATACTTTTATCAGTTGAAGTATTTGTTTTTCAAGATCACTTATCATTTCTTCGTCTTTCTAATGAAATTTTAATTATCGTTTTCGTAGTTCGCCAAGAGTAATACTTTTGATTTTTACATATAATTTCAAATTATTACTGTATTATAGCAGAATATAGCTAGATTTTCAAAGTTGCAGAGGGTATTTAGCGACAATGATAAAATTAATCAAGAAATTATTCTGTTTTCTTTTGTTTTTTGTTTTAAATACGGACTTAAATGCCTATTTACTGCTACCTAAAAAGTGTGAAATCGGTGACGATGATACTTTTGCTTGTAATGGGCGACCTTGGATGGGGTGGAAAACTCCCCCAAGAGTTTCGCATAGTTTCTCTTTTTTGACAGAGTCTGGAGGAGATTATTGGTGGTATGGTCAAACAGATGAAAAGAAAAAGTTGTATCGCACAAGTTATGGCGGAGTTCGTCTAAATTACTTGTTTTATCAACAGTTGAAAAGAAACATTACATACTTTTTTGGCAGTTCTTTCAGTTTGTCTCGTCAATACTGGGGAACATCCAGTGATTTTTACTTAAACAATCGTATAGTGGTCCCAGGTCTTTCACTAGGTCTTGCTGTTGATCATGAGGATCTAAGGTTTAGTATCGGTTACAGCTTCTTTATGGAACGCATTGATGAAGCTCACTTTGGGGTAGAAGAAGATTCAAAAAATCTTACTTTTACCGTTTTATCGGCAGATGATATTTTTTTATCAATGGATTATTTTTATTTAACAAACTGGGGTATCCGCATAGAGGCTCATACATTCTCTTCTTTTTTTGAGTCTCCAAGAGACAGTTCTGGTTCTGCCTTTAATTTTTCTTTAGAGCGCAAAACCTACGCAGTGGCATTAGGAGTAATATACCAGTCCTACTAGTTTTTTTAGGCGAGGTGTATTTTCTGTTTACGACTTGTAAATCAGTTATTATACTGCTCGACCTAAAACCAAAACTTATTTTTTAATTGATAGGGAGAAAGAAAGATCAACACGCAAGACCAAGATGAAACAAACTTTCTTTTTCCTTCGTGGTTTGTGGAGGATTTTGATTCTTTTGTCAGCAAAAAAATTAGCGGAGGCTTAGAGAACCTGCCAAGTCTTTATGGACAAAGGCTTTCTCTTTACGAGCAAAATGAGTGGAGTCTTCTGCCTTTTGTTCTTTCCTCTATTCAAGGACAGCTTTTAAACGGGGGGAAAACAAGAACCCTTCATCTTGATCCTTCGACTTTTGTTTCAGATTTAGCTCCAGTATTTTTCAGAAAGCGTTCTATTTTTGAAGTTTTCTGGAGTCGTTTAGGGTCTTTAAAAATTTATTTACAAACAAGTGATAAAACAGTTGTTGCTCGTCCTTTATTCAAATCAGAGTCTTGGTCTTCTCACAAGAGTGGTAAAGTCATAGATTTTGAAATTTCTGATGATATCCAAGATTTATTTTTAGGTTTTTTGTCACCGTACGAAAACCTTCTTGCTTACTGTCACCAGTCAGAGTCTATTTTAAAGACTAATATAGACTTCCAGAAACCTTTAGTTATTCGTAAATCATTGTGGCTTGATCTTAATTATTTAGAGCAGCTTATTTTTTTAAGACTTGAAAAATCAAGACAGTGGCACCCAAATACTGTTCATTATGATGAGGTTTTTTTAGAAGGTCTTTCTCGGTTGTTTGATGGAATTAACCTTGAAACTTATTTTAGGTCAAAAAGTAGGCGAAACAAAATTAATGTTTTAAAACGTTTTTGTCGCAAATTATATGATCATGGGCTTCTTACCCCTTTGGATGATGAATCTTTTGTAGCACTTAATCAACAAGAGGAAAAAGATCAGTCTTTTGTTTGGCAGCGTTTTGTAAATTTTGAAGATAACTCTTTTCTAGAACATTATAAAAAAAGTTCATGCTTTTTCTTGTTAAAAAGACTTTTTAATAAACAAGAAAAAAAATTTTTTGATTTTATTAGTTCCGGTGTTAGTCAAAATCATGTCGTACAGATTCGTCAAGTTTGGTCAGGTATAATACAAAACGAGTTGAAGTATTTTGGATCTTTTCTTTTTGATGTTGGAGCCCAGATTATTCCCCTATTATTGGTTTTTATCGAATGGTACTTTAGGTTGCAACCAGGGCACCGACGTCCACTACCAGAAAGGATGCTTAAATATTCCGTTATTGAAAATGTTTTTTTCCGTTCTTCATCTTTTGATTTAAAACAACAGTTTACAGAATTTGCTATGCTTTTTTCTGAACATAAGTTTCTAGCTGAAGAGGTAAAAAAAGACAAAAATCTTTGTTTTGCTCTTTTTTTTGCTACAGAAAAAGTGGATCTAGTAAATGACTACTACCAAGAATTTTCGACTCTGTTAAGAAAAGGTACCAAGGGCCAGGGGGTTCAAAAATCGCCCTCAACAAAAAAAAATCAGTCCAACGATCATGATTTAAGTCAAAGTTTAAACCCACTAATTAAAACGGAAACAAAAGAGCAATCTCTTATAGATAATAACGAAATTCACTCTGAAAAAATTTCTCGTTCTTTAGTCATCAAAGAGTTGGACCGATTAAAACTACACTCTTCTCAATCTTATACGAAGATAAAATCAAATTTTATCGAATCTCTAGATGAAAAGTCTCAAAAAATTATGCTTTCTGTTAGTAAAAGTTTACGTCCTGAGTTGTTTGAACAGCAGATACGAGAACGTCTCATAAAATATATGATTAAAAATCCGAAAATATGGCAAGATCAAAAGGATAAGCGTCTTACATAGTAGCTCTCACTTTGTACTTTTCATTATGTTGAAAATTTATATTTACGATTTTTAGCCTCTTCTATTAAAAATTCTTTAAAGGATGAAGTAGAATATTCTTGTGTATAATTTTTTACGACTCTTTTTAAAATCCTTATCTTTGCGATAATTTATAATAATTTAAATATCGACTATTGATTTTTTAAATAACTGAAAGTACTGTTTTATTAAAGACAACTTTACTTGGAAGGATGATACCATGGTTAAAAAAAAGAAGACCAAAAAGAAAGCTGTAGTAAGTAAAAAGAAAACAAAAGCATCATCAACCAAAAAGAAAGCAAAAGTAACAAGCAAAAAGAAGGCTAAAAAAGTAGCTAGTAAAGCAAAGACAACAACAAGCAAAAAGAGCACAAAGGTAGCTAAAAAAGTTGCTGTCAAAAAAGGTAACAAGGTTAGAACTAAAACAGAGATTTTAGCTTTATTATCTGAACAAACAGGTTTGAGTAAAAAAGAAGTCGCCAGTGTTTTTGAAAATCTTGCTGGTGTTATTAAAACTGATATTGGTAAGAAGGGTCCTGGAGCCTTCAGTTTGCCAGGCTTATTAAAAGTTGTTCGTGTAGACAAGCCTGCTACAAAGGCTAGAAAAGGTATAAATCCTTTCACTCAAGAGCCAATGGTGTTTAAAGCAAAACCAGCTCGAAGTATTGTTCGAGTAAGACCTCTTAAAAGCCTTAAAGACATGGTTTAGTCAAGTCCTTTAGTTCTATTAGCCCAAATAGGACTTGGTTTTTCAAAGTTCTATTTGGTTTCTTTTTAGTGAGTATTAAAGCGTTCTCTAAGATAATCTCCCAAGTAGTTTAAGATTAAAACAAGAGTAAAAATCAAAAGTCCTGGTATAATACTTAGATGTGGAGCTTCGGCTAAAACTGTTCTCCCTTGATTTATTAAACTACCCCATGACGGATTTTGTTGTGACCCAAAGCCCAGGAAACTCAAGCTAGACTCCACAAGAATCGAGCTTGAGAATGCAAAGCTTGCATTTATTATCAGGTGAGACCATACATTTGGTAGTATGTGTTTCCAAATTATACGAAGATCAGTCATCCCAAGAGATCTTGCAGCAGCAATATATTCATATTCTCTTATTTTTAATATTTCCCCTCTAACAATCCTTGCTGGTGCTGTCCATCCACTGATAACAAGAGCAAGTATAATATTATTAAGACCATTACCCAGTAGTGCTGCTATTGACATTGCCAACAAGATCCCAGGAAATGCCATGAAGATTTCCATGATGTGAAGAATAACTTGATCGACGATACCTTTAAAATATCCAGCTAACGTTCCCAAGATAAGACCTATTGAAATTGTTCCAATCACAGTACAAGTTGCTATATACAATGATGTTCTTGTACCTTGTATGATTTGAGAAAAAAAATCTCCCCCGTATAGATCACAGCCAAAGGGGTGTTCATAGCTAAGTGAACACAAGCGGAGGGAAAGATCGACAGCGTGAGGGTCATATGAATTTATGAGAGGCGCAAACAAAGCAATAAAAATGAAGAAGATTAAAACGGACAAAACCAATAGAATTGTAAAAGGCATTGCTACTTTTTTTTTATTTAATTGAATTTCTTTCATTTTATTTACTCCCAGCAATATCTTTACTTTAAAAGGCTAGAATTATTTCTTAGATTCTAAATCTATTCGAGGATCAAGACATGTATAACTTAGGTCGACCATTAAATTTACACATAAGTAAATGATTGAAAAAAAAAGTATGCAAGCTTGAATAAGGGGGTAATCTCTATTACTGAGAGCGTCAATAAATAAAGTGCCTAAACCAGGCCAGTCAAAAATTTTTTCTGTTATAACAGCACCGGTTAAGAGAACTCCAAATTGGAGCCCAAGGACAGTTATGATGGGTAGGCAAGCATTTTTAAAAATATGCTTGAACATTATTATAAGTTCTGTTTGTCCTTTAGACCTTGCTGTTCGAATATAATTTTCATGCATATTTTCTAGAAAGGAGTTTCTGGTAACTCGTGTCAGTACTGCGCACAAAGCTGTGCCTAAGGTTAAAACAGGCAGTATATAGCTATCCCAACTTTCGCGCCCTGAGACTGGTAATAGCTCCAAGTGTACAGAAAAGAGAAGAATAAGAAGTGGACCAAGCCAAAAATTAGGGATAGCAACCCCTGCAAGTGATAAAAAGCTTGTTACATGGTCAATTATAGTTCCTTTGTTTTTTGCTCCAAGGGAACCCAGTGGGATACTAATAAAAATAGCTAGTAAAATAGAGTATAACGCCAGTTCAATGGTCGGAAAGATTCTCTCGCCAATAAGCTCCTGTACACTTTTATTATAGAACAAAGATGTTCCAAAATCCCCGCCTAGTATTGAATACAAATAGTGACTTATTTGACTGAAAACAGATCTATCAAGTCCAAGCTGAGACCTTAAAAAATTCTTTTGTGCAAGTGTCGCAAAATCCCCTAAAAGCTGATCAACAGGATCACCCGGTATAATGTAAGTCATTAAGCTTATGATAATAATTACGCTGAAAGCGATTGGAACAACAGCAATAATTCTTTTTAACAAATAACTAAGCAAAATAAGCCTCGTTGTTAGAATAAAATGGATAACAAAGTAAATTTCTTGAACCAAATTCATTATATGTTATATTGGCATATAGATGTATTTACAATTTTGTTTATTTATTTGCTTCTCTTATTTGTATGAGTCTTTTTTTGTAAAATTTTTCTTGCTTCATGGGGTAAAATGTATAAATTGTACTTTGAATTGGTGATCTGTCAATTCATGATTCGGCAGGGAAAAAAGCCCCATAAGTTTAGATTTCATCAATACCAATGATGCCGTTAGTTTTTTCTCTCAGCGTGGAAAAATTTGTTTGTTTAATTTTATGTTTCAATGAGCGCAAAAATTTAATTTTTGAGGTCATTTGTTTTTGCTTATATCTGTGAATATTTAGCTATCAATATTTTTGGTACGGTTTTTTATCATATTTTTGTCTATTTTTTCTTTTGTGCAGCTGATTTATTTGAGACTTTGTTTCGATTTAAAAAACAGAAAGATAACTGATACTTTAGGGCTAAGAAAAAGATCCTAATCATTAAGATTTTGTTGAAATATTTGAGTGTGTCTCCCACATCTATCTTGGTGTGATCTTAATAAAAACTAATTTGAGCCTCTTTTTTGAGGGACTATTTTGTTCAATTTTTAGACTGTTGCTTTGGGTTTTAGAAACCACTTATCAAATGACATTAAAGGGAAGAGTATGGAAAAGAAAAGAGAAGGAAATGGAGTAGAGGAGCAAGGTTGTGTTGTTCAGCAGTCTGGAGAAAAAGGAGAGGACTTAAGTACACACAAGTCTGAACCTTTTGATTCAAAATGTAGCTCCAAGGAAAAAAAATTACTTAATTTAAAAGTTTCGCTTTCTTTTTTTAAGAAACTTAGTGAAAAAGCACGTTTTGAAGGTGTAAGTGTTGAAGATTTTGCTCGAGAGCTTTTGTCGGAAGGGCTTGTCTTGAGAGCTTGGGAGATTATTGAGGGGAAAAATGCTATGCGCAGCCAAAACACTGTTCGTACTCCTCGTAATAATTTTCGTAATAGCTCCCACAGTCGAACAAAGCCTGTCGGGTATAGTAACAACTCTCAAAGTAAGCAAAAACCTGGTCAGAACCAACAAAATAGGCGTAATCACAAGTACTCTAATATTATGAACGACAGTGCAAATTTTATTGAGTATGTTAGAAACCAAGAGAAAGTTCAACGTTAGTTCTAAGAAGGGAAAGGGTTGTAAGTTATGACAAGTTGGTTTGTTGAAAAAGATGCTGATGAACTCTCTTACGGATACAGCCTCAAAGAAACATTATTTTCAGGTAAGTCTCACTTCCAAGAAATTAAGGTTTTCGAGACAAAGGCGTATGGCAAGATGTTAACTATTGATGACTTTGTTATGCTTACAGAGTCTGATGAGTTTGTTTATCATGAAATGATTGCTCATGTTCCAATGTTACATCATAAATCTCCCAGAAGAGTTCTTGTTATCGGAGGAGGAGATGGTGGAACAGTGCGAGAAATATTAAAACATCAAGAGGTTGAACACATTGTCTTGTGCGAAATAGACAGTCTTGTCATTGATGTTAGTAAAAAGTATTTTCCCAAAGTTTCGCAAAAGTTAGATGATCCTAAACTGACAATTCATATCGGTGATGGGTTTCAATTTATGAGGGAGCAAAAAAATGCTTTTGACATCATTCTTATTGACTCTACGGATCCCATAGGACCAGGCGAGGGTCTTTTCACCAAAGAGTTTTATGCCTCTGTTTCAAAAGCTCTTTGCCCCGGAGGCCTTTTGACTATACAATCCGAATCTCCTTGGGCTCAAGCTAAGTTCCTCGAAAAAATTTATCAGAATATAAAAGGTAGTTTCCAAACAGTTAAGCCATATATTGGTTCAGTTCCAACATATCCGCGAGGTCTCTGGTCGTGGACTTTAGCCACAAATGATTCAACTTGGAAAAGTTCATTTGATCTTTCGCGTTTTAATACTTTCCAAGGTGAGTTAGAATATTTGACAGAGGGAATGATGCGAAATATTTTTGATCTTCCTAATTTTTATAAAAAAAAGTTGGGCTTGAGTTAATTTCGTTTTTGAGCGGCTTTTAAACTTTTAAAGTTGACGTGTTTATTTTGAGAAAAGCTTCTCATGACCGATATCAAAAACAGTTTCCATATAGTATTTTAGCTCAGTAATACTTTCTTTAATATCATCTAACGCTCTGTGAGACTCTTTTTTTGAGAGCCTTATTGCGGGATGCCAAAAATCTTTTAAAATTTTGACAGAGGTAACATCAATCATACGGTAATGGAGATACTCATCAAGATTTGGCATGTAGTTGATAATAAACCTTCTATCTTGCCAAATACTATTTCCAGCCATATAAGAGTTTCTTTTGACGTGCTGTTTTATAAATGAAAGTAAGTTTTCTTCTGCCTCTTTCAGGGAGGTTTTTGATTTAACAACTTCTTGCCAAAGGCCAGATTTTGTATGTTGCTTTTGGCACCAAGGGTCCATAGTCTTAAATAAGCTTTGGTCATGATGAATAAATTGCGCCCCTTGTTCGGCGATGATATTTAAATATTTGTCGGTGATAATACATGCTGTTTCTAAAATAGTATCTTTTTCAGGCTTAAGTCCTGTCATTTCAAGGTCAATCCAGACAATTCTTTCTGTCATCTTGTTTAAAGCTCCCCTAGTAAAGGTGTTTTGCTTGGTTAAAATAGGTAGCGGACAAGCGTCGATCCTAGCATTTTTTTGATCATTTAAGCAAGAATTCTATGAAAAGAAGAGTATACGGTAGATCTTTTTTCTTGCTAGACTGAAACCTTATTGATTAAAATACAAGTTTATACAGCTATATTGTAGGTGGCACAATATTTTACTGATAACGTTCAAGGCCTATTTTAGAAATGTGAATAGTTTATTGGATTTTCATTTTCAAATATAATCTTATGAAATGATTATAATTTTCTTGTGTTTCTCTATGTTTAGAGAAATAATAACGATGACAAAATTTTAACAATGGAGAGCTTTATGAGAAATGCTTCGAAAAAAATGTTTTGGTCTTTAACTTTAAGTTTATTTTTTTGTAGTGCTGCGGTGAGTTTTGCTAAAGATAAAGCATACACAATTAATGGAAAGTCTACCCCTGTCGCTGATCTTTTAAAAGATAATCAAGGTTTATTTTATGATCTAGAATTGAAAAAGTATCAGCAAATTGAAATGATAGCTCAAGAAGCTTATCTAAAAGATTACTTTGAACAACTAGCAAAGAAATCTGGTACGAGTGCCGAAGCAGCACAAATGAAATATCTAGAAGACAACGTCAAAGTTGACGATAAAGAGGTTAAAGAAACTGTTGAAAGGTTTAAATCACACCCGAGGTTTAAAGATTTAACTGAAAAGGAAATGAAAGAGCAGGTTGTTCAGCTTTTAAAAGGAAGATCGAGCAAAGTAGCTATTGACTCTTTGTTGGCTCAAGCGACAAAAACAGGTAAGCTCGTTATAAATTACCCTAAACCAATTGAGCCGCGGTATAATGTTGCTATTACTAAAGATGATCATGTTCGGTATGGGGCTGATGCTACAGCAACAACTCCAATTAAGTGTGCCGGGAACGATTGTCCTATTCGCATTGTGGAATACTCAGAATTTCAATGTCCATTCTGCTCTAGAGTTATTCCGACTTCACAAAAAATTTTGAAAGAGTATGAAGGACAAGTTGCTTGGGTTACTCGAGATTTTCCTTTGAATTTTCATGATAGAGCGGTTCCATCTGCAGTTGCTGCAAAGTGTTCTTCTTTTCAGGGTAAATATTGGCAGATGTATCACAAGCTTTTTGATAACCAAAGAAACTTAAGTGATGATGATTTTAAAAAGTATGGTAAAGAAATTGGTTTGGATATGAAAAGTTTTGAAGCTTGCCTTGCGTCTCCAGAAAAAGCAAAAAAATTGATCGATGCAAATTTTGCTTCCGGCCAGCAAAACGGTATAACAGGAACTCCTGGTTACTTTATTAATGGAAGAAGACTGTCAGGAGCTCTACCTTATGAAGAATTTGAAAAAATTATAATTGAAGAGTTAGCTCAAAAAAATGTAGCAAAAAAAAAAAATAGCAAATAAAATCAATCCTTTAAAATAGACAAAAAAAGCTTCAAGATTCTTCTGCAATAGCCGATCACTCTAGTACATTTCAGTATTTATTTGTTTGAAAAGCAATGTCTAGAGAGGATTGATATGGTAAACACTCCAGAAGCCACCCCCCACGGTCGAGTTATGATAAAACGACCGGTTGAAATAGTTTTATGTTCCATTGGGTCTGATGTCACCTATGATTTATCATCAAAAAACTTGTCAGCTCATGGTTTTTTCATTGAATTTGATGAACCCGGACGCTTTCCTTTTACAACATCGAGTCTTTTGGAAGTGTGGATAAAAATATCTGATGAACAAACTGTGTTTTTTAATGGTAAGATTGATCGAATTGCTAAAAAAGATGAAACAAGCGATATATTAGCCACGGATATTTATGTTGAAATCGTTCAAATAACAGCGCAAGACCAGGAGATGTTAAAAAATTTTATTTCTGAAAATACTGATAACATCGATTTACTTTCAGCTTCCTAGATTTTTTGATTCTTTTAACAGCCAATTATCTTTTTATATACTTTGTAAAGCTAGGGAAAAATGAGTGAAAGCTAATTTTATTTTACATAACCTTTTTGACTTCTCTTCCTTTTAAATATCTTTATAATATTTTTTTGTATTTATCTTTTTTATGAGTAAAGGGAGAGTATCTTGTTTAAAGAAAGTATTTTAGGAGTAGACAGAGTGATCGAGGATTCATCGATTTGCCGATCTTGGGGCAAGTTTACTCTCTTGTCTAATCAAGCTTCTTTGAGTTCTAACTTACTTTATACTCGAGAGGTTCTTAAGAAAATAAGTCCAGAAAATTTTGTTTCTATTCTTTCGCCGCAGCATGGGTTTTGGGGAGAACAACAAGATAATATGATTGAAAGTCCTCATTATATTGATAAAAAGCTAGAACTGCCCGTTCATAGTTTATATTCAGAGGTAAGGGAGCCAAAAGAATCTATGCTACAAGGGATTGATTCAATTGTCATTGATTTACAAATTGTAGGTTGTCGAGTCTATACTTACAAATACACCCTGGCAAACTGTTTAAAAGCAGCAAAAAAGTATAATAAAAAAGTTATTGTTTTAGATAGGCCCAATCCTCTAGGTGGAGAAACTGTAGAAGGGCGTTGTTTGAGTCCGGATGCTGTGTCGTTTGTTGGTATGTTTAGTATACCTATGAGGCATGCTTTGACTGTGGGTGAAGTAGCAAAACTATTTAACGAAGAGATAGGTGCAGAGCTAGAGGTTGTCGCTTTATCTTCTTGGGACCCTAAAAGTTATTGGTCAGAAAACTTTAACCATTGGATTTACACATCACCAAATTTACCGAATTTTTCGTCGGTATTATTATACCCAGGGATGGTCTTATTCGAAGGTACCAATCTTTCAGAAGGTCGCGGAACATCACTACCTTTTCAGCTAATAGGTGCCCCTTATATCAGTGACCCAGAAGGTCTTATCAAAGATGTTTCGCAAAATTTCCATTTAGGTGATAGTGGTGTTATTTTACGACCTGTTTTCTTTCAACCAAGCTCTGGAAAATGGGGAGGAGAGTCGTGTGGTGGAGTTCATATTCTTGTTTCGAAAATGAAAAAAGTAAGAAGTTACAGCTTAGCACTTAATCTTTTAAGGTCATTTATTAAGTTTGGAGGTGATTTTTTTAAATGGAAAGAACCTCCATATGAGTATGATTATAAATCATTACCAATCAATCTCATTCTTGGTTCCCAGGAAGCGGATAGAAGTATACTCAAACCTGATCTTGATGAAAAATTTTGGAAATGGGGAATTGAAGCCTACCTTTCAAAGGCTAGTAGAGCCTTGGTTTACGATAGGGAAATGAAAAACTAGAAAGTATAATTTTTCAAAAATAAAAACTTAATAAGTTTTATATATTAAATTTAAGAAACTTTTATCTTTTTTTATAAGTGAGAAATCAGATTCATTTTGAGCTTTGAATCGAAGCTGATCATCTAATGAAATAGCTTCGCTTAAAAAAAAGAGAGACTCTTCTTTCTCACCCAGGAGACTATGTATACAAGCTTTATTGTATAGAACGATTGAGTTTTTACTTTCTAGCTCAAGTGCAATGTCGTAGCTTTTGAGGCTTTTGCGGAATTGACTAAGTTTGTAGTAGCTGAAAGCTAGATCCTTGTATAAAGAGGGATTCTTCTGATTAAGAAGAAGTGCATTTAGGTATGCTTTTATAGCTTTGTGATATTCTCTATTGACTTTTGATAGTATGTCTCCTTGTATTTTATATGAATTATGAATTCCTGGTTCTTCATTATGAACTCTCTTTAATAAGGGAAGTGCAAAGTTTCTTTTGTTTAGGTTTTTATAAGTCTTATAAATATCATTTACAGTATTTTCTTTGTCGTTTGAGTGTTTTATTGAAGACATAAAAAAATTTTCGGCTAGATTTGTTTTTTCAAGACTTAATAGGATTGATCCTATGTGGAAATTTATTTTTTTTAATTGTTCTTTTGATAAAGATTGAGATAGTATTTTTTCTTTACTAATAATACTTAGAGCCTCTCTTGGTTTGTTCATATGTTTATAAAGTATTTCAATGGTGCTGATCACTATACTTATTTTATCTTTATTTTTTGTTTTTATTAGTTGTTTATACAATTTATAAGATTCTATATATTTTTTTTGCTGAAAATATTTTTTAGCTAAAATGTTTGCTAGAAATGAATTTCTTTTACCCTTATCTAAAGATTCTAAAAGCGCGATTATTTCGAAATCTTCAAGTTTAGAAGCCATTAACTTTTCTATTTTTTTGTAAAAAATATCGTTATAATCTTTGTTTACATTTAATAATTTTTTTATTTTATGTTCAAAAATTAATTTTTCATCTTTAATGTAACTTTGCATCATATAGAGAAGATCCGTTCTCCACGATTGATGAAGAGAGTACTGTTTCATTTCATAAATAACTTTATTGAATGATTCGATATTGTCTGTTTTAAAATATATATAAGCTAACGGAAAAAAATTAAGATCATTGGTTCGATTTAAGTTAATTAGCTGGATAGCCAGTTGTTCTGCTTTAGCAAGGTAGTACATCTCAAAATTACTTTTTTCAAACAACCGATAGTATAAAAGAGAAAGTATATAGTGTGTTTTTTCAGAAAAAGGGTCATCTATAATTTTGCTGATCATTTTTTCCTCAAGTTCGTTGAGGGTGTTTTTTTCTTCGGACCAAAGCTGATCTTCTAAGGATCTAACATCAATAGGAAATACTTTTTTCTCTTTCGATTCTAGATTAATAGTACAAAAAATCAGGGTAAAGAATATGAATATGGAACAGTATTTTTTCATACTTTAATTTTATACTCCTTCAATAAACTTAATAGCTGTATCGGCAAGAATTGCCTCATTATTAGTTTAAATTACAAAAAAAATGGAAATTAAAGGTTAAAAATAAGAAATTAAATAAATTAATATTTTTCTTTTTTTTTTGCTTTATTTATCATCAAATTTAATAAAATCTAAAGTTATTTTCGTTCGCTCCGATAGCTCTTTAGGAGGTTGGAATATGAGAAATAATAAAATAAAACTTTTTATAGGAAACTTTTTCTTTATTATTCCTTGTTTTTTTATTACCTTTTTCTCGTTATCTGTGTCTGACCATAGTTTTGAAAATTTTTTTGCTTCAAAAGGCAAGTTTAATTTTTCAAAAAACTCGAATGAATCAGGTGAAGAATATTTTGTAAATGAGGCTTATGGCTATGACTGGTTACTTGATATATTCAAAGGAAAAGAAGATAGGTTAGAGAATTTTTTTCTTGTTGATCGAGTGCTTTCTCTAATTAAATCTCATTACGTAGATAGCGAAATAGTCAATAATGAGTTTATTCTTAGTAGGCTATTAGTTTTTGTTAAAAAGAAACAAAATAATCTCCTGGTTAATTTTTCTGAAAAAAAATGGTATATTTCTCATACTATAAAAGGGTCAGTAGTTTTT
This sequence comes from Pseudobdellovibrionaceae bacterium, assembly GCA_002711925.1. Lineage (GTDB taxonomy): Bacteria > Bdellovibrionota_B > Oligoflexia > Oligoflexales > Bog-1112. Next base: position 20,212 of record PASJ01000051.1, read on the forward strand.
GATGCGTCAAATTATGATACATATGATCTAGTCAAATTCATATTAGAAGTCTCGTCACTTTTAGAAAATCATAAGACTTCATATAAAGATGCGTTAACAGCAACAGTTAATTCTATTCTTTCCAGCTTAGATAGGCATACTACCTTGTTGTCAAAGGCAGAGTACCGTGAGTTAAAAGAAGGGACTGAAGGTCGATTCGGAGGCTTAGGAGTTCTTGTTGGCGTTAGAAATAGAATATTAACTGTTCTTAAGGCAATACCAGAAAGTCCAGCCATGGCTGTTGGTATTAAATCTGGAGATAAAATTTTATCAATCAACGGTATGAGCACATATGGTTTTTCTATAGATGAATTGGTTGAATATATGAGGGGGGACCCTGGAAGTATTGCTCAATTGTCTTTATTAAGTGAGGATGATCTGTCTCCAAGGGTGATTCAAGTTAAAAGAGAGATAATTAATGTTAAGTCTGTGGAGAGAGAAGATATCATTTCAAAAAATAATGCTATTCTTTTTATAAAGATTGATAGTTTTTCTATGCAAACGGCAGCTGATGTAAGAACTTCTTTTGATGAATTTAAATCAAAATATGGTAAAATTAATGGTTTGATTATAGATTTACGTTTCAATCCTGGAGGCTTACTTGATCAATCTGTTAAAGTTTCAGATTTATTTTTAAAAGAATCTTTGATTGTCTCAACTAAAGGTTTAATGGACGAATATCAGTATGCAAGTCAATATACAGGAGACACAGATGTTCCAATAATTATTCTCCTAGATGAGGAATCAGCTTCTGCTAGTGAGATTCTTGCAGGATCTTTAAAAGATAATGATAGAGCACTTATTCTTGGTCAAAAAAGTTTTGGTAAGGGATCCGTTCAAACTATTGTTGAAATGCCAGATGAGTTAGCCTTAAAATTGACAGTGGCTAGATACTATACCCCAGGTGGATATTCTATTCAAGACGTTGGGATTGATCCTGATATTCTTTTATATTCCATATCTAATAAGAATGAAAATATAAATCTTTTAAGCTCAAGTCTTCATCATGTTTACAAAGAAAGTTTCATTTCAAGTCGAGAAGATGATAGTCTACAACTATCAAATAAATCTAAAAACCAGCAAATTCTTTATTATGTCAAAAAGCCTAAAAAAATGAAGGAAAATGAGTCTGATATAGAAAAAAATCTTTCCGTACAAATACTCAGAGAGGCCAATAAGTTTTTTCTCGAAAAAAAAATAGAAGACTTTAGTCGATCAAATTTAATTTCAACTGTAAACTTGAGCAAAAAAATAAGAGCAAATATTAGTTCACTTGCAGATGAAACACACCAGTTTTTAAATGATAATTTTAATATTGAATGGTCTAATAATTTTGATCACTTTAGTAGTCTTCAAAACGACAGCGTTACTATTCAATCAGTTTTTGTGGATAAAGAAATTTACAATAGAGGTGATTTATTAAATATAAATTTTCAAATATTTAATCCGACTCAGTCTGATGCTGAAAGAGTCTCTATTTTGGCAAAAATTAGAGGTTTAAATTTTGCGATGTATGAAATTTTGTTAGGTAAAGTAAAAAAAGGTGAAGTTAAAAATGGAAAGATAGAATTAAAACTTCCGAATATAAATTCGTCAACACCGGCAGTAATTGATGTCGGTTTACTGTTTTCTGGTGTTTGGAATAAGAAGTCCATTAAGACAATAGCTATTGATTTTCAAGAAAAACAGATGGCAGAAATTGCTGCAGACATAAGGCTAGTTTCTGAGCACGGTGGTAAGGTACTAGGGAAGTTAGAAGCAAAAGAGTACGCAAAACTTGCAATTTCAGTAACAAACTCAAGTCAGGTTGAAATGAAAGATGTTTCAGTCGAAGTCTTAAACCTTGCGGGAAAGCAAATCGCTTTGGGTGAGCGTCAAAAGTTAATACCATGGATAAGCCCGGGTAGGTCGGAAGTCATTCACGTAGAAATACTTGGTGGAAGAAGTCTTGTTTCAAAAAAAATTCCTTTAGGGGTTTATATAGATTCTAGTGATATTATGAAACCTCAAAAAGATGTTATGTTTATAGATGGTCTTATCGACTAGATTCGTCTAGTGGTTTGACTATTTTTTAACTAAATTTTAATTGATGATATCTTGTCGTTTTTCTTCTGTAATCTTTTTTGGAGATATTTTGAATACTCTATCAGATTCAGATAAACCTCATCAATAAGCTTCTCGTTTAAACCTAGATTTTTCCCAATTAGTTTATTTCTTTTTAAAACTTGATGTTCTTGTCGAGAGTTATCTATTGGTTCGTTCAACTCTTTTTTTAATTTTCCAATATTTTCTGCAATGTCCATTCTTTGAGAAATTGATTTCAGTATGCACGAGTCCACTTTTGCAAGCTCTTTTCTGAGCTGTTCAAGCTGTATTTTTTCATTCTCCATAGGGATCACTTTTGAAAATTATTTTTAGATGCAAAATGCAGATTCTTTATGGCTTAATAAACACTAATCAATTCTTCCAGGCTATGTTTTTTATAAATACCGATTTAGAAAAAAATTACTTCTCTGGTAATTTGCTATTTTTCTTATAAAAATTAGATTTATTTCCTTGTTTTCTCTTTTCCGCCCTAATATAGTTACAGTCTAGAAATACAAATTGTTTTAGAGAATCGGAGATCTATTGCAATTTTAGTAGAGTACTATTTTGGCTGAAAATTATCATACCAAAGACTGATGAAACTTTTTCAATTGATCTTGGTTTACGGTTATTTATTATGTGTGGTTTATGCCTATGTAGTTAGCTCTAGAGCTGGAAGTTTTTAAAAAATCGTAAGTGCTTCAAGTTTTCATAACGGTTATTTTTGGCAGTGAAAAATATTTAATGAAAGGTCGTACTATGGTTAAAGAAAAAAGTCTTTTTGCAGGTGAATGGATTGAGTGCTTTCTTCTAGACAGTGGAGTGGCAGAAGTTATTTTTAATGCAAAAAATGCAAGTGTGAACAAATTTAATTCGGCTACTTTACGAGAACTGCGGGGAGTTGTTGATGCGATAAAACAACAACCTAATCTTAAAGGTGTCTTATTTTCAAGCGCAAAAGATGTCTTTATTGTTGGAGCTGACATTACAGAGTTTACGTCTTTATTTAAATATTCCGAAGAAGATTTAAACCAGTGGTTAATGCAAACACATATTTTATTTAATGAAATAGAAGACTTTGAAGTCCCTACAATTGTTGCGATCAATGGCGTTTGTTTAGGGGGAGGTTTTGAATTAGCACTATCAACAGTGTATCGTATTGCTAGTGAAGAGGCCAGAGTCGGGCTACCTGAAACTAAGCTTGGAATTATTCCAGGCTGGGGTGGAACAGTTCGTCTACCTCGATTGATTGGTGCCGATCATGCTATTGAATGGATTGCTGGTGGCGCACAACACAAACCACATGCTGCTAAGGCAGTTGGATGTATTGATTCTGTTGTAAACTCTAGTGACCTGCGTTCTGCGGCTCTCGAGTTTTTGAGTCATGCAATAAGTGGTAAGTTAGATTGGCGAGCAAGAAGAGAAGAAAAGAAGAAGCCCTTAAGTTTATTATCTCCTATAGAAAATATTATGGCGTTTGAAACAGCTCAAGCTTTTATAGCTCAAAAAGCTGGTTCAAATTATCCAGCTCCCCTTGAGGCTTTAAAAGCAATGAAAGCTTCGGCATCTTTAACCAGAGACGAGGCAGCTTCTTTTGAAATTAAGTCGTTTATCAAGGTAGCGAAATCTCATGTAGCTGAAAGTTTAGTTAATATTTTTTTATCGGATCAGTACAATAAGAAAAAGATGAAAAGCTTTGTTAAATCCAGTGATAATCCATTAAGAGCTTCAGCTGTTTTGGGTGCAGGAATTATGGGTGGGGGTATTGCATATCAGTCAAGTTCAAAAGGTATCCCTATTCTGATGAAAGATATTGAGCCGCAGGCTCTTCAACAAGGTATGAAAGAAGCCGGAAGTTTATTTTTAAAAGGAGCTAAAAAAGGAAAAATAACAGAAGCTCAAATGATACAGTCTTTAGCGTCTATAACCCCTGTTCTATCATATGGAGAGTTTGAACGTTGCGATGTTGTCATTGAAGCTGTTGTTGAAAATGAGAACATAAAAAAGAAAGTCTTAGCAGAAGTTGAAGCTTTAACAAAAGAAGGGGTGACCTTGGCTTCAAATACATCAACAATTTCGATAACCAACCTTGCTCAAGGCTTAAAGCGTCCAGAGAATTTTTGTGGTATGCACTTTTTTAATCCCGTACATAAAATGCCACTTGTAGAAGTTATCCGTGGTAAAGAAACTAGTGAACAAACCATAGGCTCTGTTGTTAAATATGCTCTTAAGATGGGTAAAACCCCTATTGTTGTGAATGATTGCCCCGGGTTTCTAGTCAATCGAGTTTTATTCCCCTACTTTTATGGTTTAATGGGCCTTCTTGAAGATGGAGTTGACTTTAGAAAGATAGATCGAGTTATGGAAAAATTTGGCTGGCCTATGGGTCCTGCTTATCTACTCGATGTCATTGGCATAGACACTGCTTGCCATGCAGCATCAGTTATGGGTCAAGCTTTTCCTGATCGTATGCAATTTTCTAAAGGTTCTTTGATGGACATCCTATTTAAAGAGGGGCGTTTAGGTCAAAAAAATGGTTTAGGATTTTACGAGTATAGAAAAAATCGTAAGGGACGTCTAGAAAAGATTTATAACCCAGGTGTTGAGCAGTTAGTACAAGCAGCTGTCACTAAGAATCCGAAAGATGTGTCAGATCAACAAATAGTTGAACGTATGATGTTACCAATGATTATAGAAAGCTCTCTTTGTTTAGAGGAAAAAATTGTTGAGACAGCAATGGAAGTTGATCTGGGAGTTATCTATGGTCTTGGCTTTCCTCCTTTCAGAGGGGGAGTTTTAAAGTATGCTGATCACTTCGGTGTAGATATTCTGTGCGAAAAGTCAAAACAGTATATAGAAATAGGAGCTTGCTATAAGCCTTCAGAGTTTATGTTAAGTTTAGCAAAGACAAAGCAAAAATTTTATAAAGCATAAATAATGCTTGCTATCGATTCATTTAATCATAACTTTTAAGGAGACAATAGAATGCAAGAAGCTGTCATTATTGATGCTGCAAGAACCCCTATGGGACGATCAAAGGGTGGAATGTTTAGAGACCGGAGAGCCGAAAATATTTCTGCAGACCTTGTTAATAAACTTTTACAACGTAACCCAGGTGTTCCATTAAAGGAAATAGAAGATATAATCTGGGGGTGTGTACAGCAAACTCTAGAGCAAGGTTATAACATTGCAAGGTTTATAGGACTTCAAAGCTCTATTCCCTATACCTGTGGTGCGCAAACAATAAATAGACTGTGTGGTTCTTCAATGGCTGCCGTCCACAATGCAGCAGCATTTATTATGTCGGGTCAAGGTGATATCTTCCTTTGTGGAGGAGTTGAGCATATGGGGCATGTTCCCATGAATCATGGTATAGACTTTAATCCTTCATTTAGTAAGCACTTTGCTCGTGCCTCAGGAATGATGGGTATAACTGCTGAGCTTTTATCAAAGCAGCATGGTATCAGCCGTGAGCAGCAGGATACTTTTGCTGCACGTAGTCATCAACAAGCTTATCATGCAACTGTAAATGGTTTGTTTAAAAATGAGATTGTCCCAATCGAAGGTCATACATCAACGGGTGCATTAATGAATTTTGATGCAGACGAAGTGATAAGAGAAGGAACTACAGTTGAGACCTTAGCTAAACTTTCCCCTGTTTTTGATCCTCGTAACGGTACGATTACAGCAGGTAATTCTTCAGCTATTTCTGATGGTGCTTCCGCTCTTATACTTATGTCTGCAAAAAGAGCTAAGGAATTAGGCCTGCAGCCAATGGCAAAAATTAAATCTATGGCTTCAGTGGGTTTAGAGCCTTCTATTATGGGTTATGGTCCTGTGCCTGCTGTAAAAAAAGCTCTAAAGAGGTGTCAAATGGATGTTAAAGATGTGGATATTTTCGAATTGAATGAAGCTTTTGCTGCACAGTCTCTACCTGTTATTAAAGATTTAGGTTTGATGGATACATATAATGAAAAAGTAAACTTAAATGGGGGTGCTATTGCTCTCGGCCATCCTTTAGGTTGCTCAGGAACAAGAATACTTGGTACCCTTTTACATCTTATGAATAATAAAGATTTATCAGTTGGTGTAGCAACGATGTGTATAGGTTTTGGACAAGGGATTGCAACAGTCGTAGAGAGGGTTTAGGTGGAAAGTTCATCTTTTTTTTCTTCTTTATAATTAATACCAAAAAGTTTTAAAGCTCTTTTTATGGTTTTGGGGTCGTCATACTCTAAACCAATAATCATCTCTTGAGAAAAATTCTTATAAATAAAACTTTTTAATTCTTCATCAGTTGCATTTTTTTCAGCCTTTAAAATTTCGATAATCTTCATTTTTTTCCTTAATACAGAATGATTAATTTTTTAAAAAATGACTTTTTCTATGTCCAGCTTGCATGCTTATTATTCTAATGATAATTTCATTGGAGACAATGATCTAGAACTCTTTGTCATCTGTAATTTCTTAAAATTAAATATATAATACGATTTTCTTTGTATATATTTAATATTATCTTACTAGGAAATTATTATATAAAGATTTTAGTCATATAGACAAAGCAAACAAGATTATTTGTTCAGGAAAGTTAGATGTCGCCACCCATTTAGAGAGTTTTTTATTTTATCAGCTTGTGGGTGTTTCTTGTTTTCAGCTTCTTGAGAAAGTTTTTTTAGTTTTTGTACTTTAATATAAGGCATTAGCGTTATTAATAAAAAAAGAATTGTCATCGATATATTTAGTTTGAGAAGTGGGAACAGTGGGAGTATGTGAATAATTATACGTATAATGTAAGAGATAAAATTTTTCATAATAAATTTCCTTTGCTCTTTTTCGGTCAGAAGAGATCTTATCTTTAGTTTTTATACACCTTTTCTTAACTATGAGTTTTTTATGATTCTTATTTTCTATATTTTACGAGAGTTTTTCAAGGTCCTTTTCGCAGGTTTGCTGCTTTGTCTTTTCTTCTTTGTATTTTTTGATTTCTATTTTAATGCTTCATTTCTCCTTAATGTTTCAAATATTACCTTTATTGACATTTGCTTATATTACCTTTACCAGATGCCCTATCAAATTTTTCTTTTTTTACCAATAATCTCTTTATTAGCCTCTTTGTTTGTTGTTGTTAATATGGTTCGGTGCGGTGAGTTTTCTGTTTTAAAGTCTTTTGGCCTTAATATGTGGCGGCTAACTTTGCCCTTTCTTTATTGTGGGGTTTTAGTGTGTCTTCTTGGTTTTTGTCTTAACGAGATTATAATTCCTACTAGTTTTGAGAGCTATCACACGTTTGAAAATGAGATATTTGGTTCAGATGTTAGAAAAAATAAAGCTAAGCCAGTTTCATGGTTAAAAGTTGGAAGGGATTTTCTTCGTTTCGATAGTTTCAACCACAAAACAAACGAATTCAGTAATTTATTCATATATACTTTAAATGATAATGCTACAGTTCCTAAAGTTTTGTATGCTTCAAAAGGTGTTTATGATTCAGAAAAAGGGACTTATGATTTCCCGCAGTATAGCAAGTATTTATTTGATCCTTCTCTTTCATTGACTCAAGGAAGCTTATTAAAAAATGGATCTTATTTTTTCGGTCAAAATATTGATGACTTAGAAGATGATAAAATATCTTTTGATAGAATGAGTATATATGAGTTAACAAAGAAAATTAATTCTTATCAAGCATCAAATCGTGATTCTTTGTCACTAAGAGTTACTAAGCACTTAAAAATAGCCTATCCATTTTCTTGCTTATTGATGTGTTTAGTTGGCCTTTTATTGTCTAACGTAAGCATTGATTCAAAAAAGTTTTATTTGATGATTGTATACTGTTTAATTATTGGATCTTTTTTTTGGATTTTACTCATTATAAGTCGGCTTTTATCTTTTACAGGTATTTTAAAGCCTTTTATTGGTGGGTGGCTTCCAAATTTTTCTCTTTTTTCTTTTCTTCTTTTTGCCTTGACACGTATGAATAAAAGAATATATGAATAATAAACTTATAAATATATTTTAGATGAATTTATAACTTGGAAAAAATTTTTCACAATATTATAACCCATAGATTTCGAGGAATATTTTTTCATAAGTTAGAAGATCTTTTTGGAGATCTTTTTTATTTTTCGAGTCTAATTAGAATAGGTGCTTATGAAAAGAAAAGAAAATAAGAAAAAACAGCTAGCATTATCAAAGTTTTCACCACAAATTAAAGAGAGCCAAGATAAGATACAGTATAGAAAATTTGCTGCTAATTTAAAGCAAGAAGTCTCTGAACACTGTTCCTCCATTGACTATAATCTACATTGGATTCTTGAAAAGAAAGTAGAAAGCCAAAGTGAGACTCAACTCTAATTTTATTCCTTAATATTTATCTTCAATAGCTTTTTTATATAAGGATTTTTGTATGGTCAGATAACGCCAATATTTAGGGTAGAAACAGGGATTTTTCCATTCAATATCCAGTGAGTTAGGCTTCATGATGTCAAGAAGCTCCAATTTATCAAAGCGTTTTTTACACTCTTTATATATATTTCGTGATTTCATATTGAAAAAACCTTTTTTTTGTAGTGTCAAACTAAATAAAGCACAAAGGTGAGAGGCTGTTTCATCTTTTAAATCTGGAAAAAATCGAGACTCTAAATAAATTGATTTTTCAACCATTTTTCGTATTTCTTTAGCAAAAGCTTTTTCTAAAGAGCTTAAAGCAATTTCGATATCTTCTGTTCTAAAAGTTTTTGAGCTACCAGTAAACCATGAGTAGTTATTTGAAACTTTGATTAGTAATTGACGGTCTTTTCTGTAGTCACTATATTCAGTACCTATGCGTGTTTGACCATTATTGCTGGCTTCAATCTCTCTAAGAATAAATTCCTCTTCTATTAGCCTAAACACTCTTGTTATCCTGTCTTGAACAGTAGCTCCTATAGTCAATATAGATTGTTTTGAAATTTGTGCTACAGCTCCTTGTGCCATGACTTCGAAAAGTTCTCCTCCTTTTTTATTGACTGCTTTTA
>PASJ01000052.1 GCA_002711925.1 Pseudobdellovibrionaceae bacterium
TAAAGAAATTTTACCTTTTTACTTGGATAAAAGAAAAAAAATGCATTCACAAAGAAAAAAATCTATTTTTTCAAACACAATTTATCAATCAGCCCAGGATGATAAAAGCGTCGTATGGTTTGATGAAAATATAAATTTCAACATTCAATTAGCGTCCCCAAGCCGCAAACAAATTAATCTTGCAACAGTTTATAATGATTGGTTAAAATTTTCCGACAGCTTTTCTTCTCTTGGTCCTATAAACGGCATGCACCATACAGAAAATGTTGTTTTTAAAGAAGATAATTATACACCTCTATTAATGGCCAAAAGAAAGAATGGGGAAGAGTACCCGCTAGCAATAGCATCATATCCCGAGAAAGGTAGAGCTATATGGATTTTTACTGATAAATTATGGCAGCTTGCTATGAATGGAAATGGTCATATTTCTCGAAACGCTTATTCCCAAATTTTTGACAGTGCTAGCCAGTGGTTAATTAGATCAGAAATAAACAAGCCACTAACAATTGAACACTTAAGCTTACAAGAAGAAGATAACAATATTTTTTGGACAGCATACTTAAAGGGACCAGCAACAGAGTATATTGACCTCAAAAGTAAAGATTGGAATATTTCCGTTTGTGATAAAAACTTAGATAAGAATAAAATCAACAAAGAGATTACGGGAAATCAATCACTTACCCTGTCAGGAAAAATTAAAAACAAGAAACAGTTTAGGAAAGTATGCTCTATCACCGTAAATGCTACAAACAAAGCCTTTGGTTCCTTAGAGATCAAATCACAAGCACCTGTTCCAAAAACTTATAAAGATAATGATCTTATTTCAAGTCAAGGAAAGCTCAAAGAGTTGGCAGAGATCATAGGAGCTGAACTTTATGTATCAAATAATGATATTGATTTTAAAATAAAAACATGGCTAGATAATAAATATCTAGAAAAAGGTCTTATAATAAATCATGAAAGTAAAAATAAAGTCAATCATTTTTGGATACTTGATTCTTATATTTTATGGATGCTAATTTTATTTCTTCCTCTTGAAATTATTATTAGAAGATGGGATAAACTTTTCCAGACTTTTTAGTTTTTCTATTTGACTTCAAACCAAAAACTATAGATTCTTTCAATTCATCTGTTCGATTTTAGATAGGATCTATATGCAGTCTTTTATTTCTTTCTTTTTGTTCGGTTGGATTTTAATTTCCCCGTTAGATATCTTGTTTTCTTCCGATTCATTTGAAGGAGACTCAGAAAATCCAAGAACTTATGATGACTATGAAGAATTAAAAACTCTGATAAAAATTCATAAAAATTGGATAGGTCAAGAAAAAATTTTATGCCAACCTGCATATGAGCACTTTTGTAAACCAAGAGAACCTATTTCTGTTGAAATCGACTCCGCATTGGTTGGTATTATTCATGGCAAAAGTCCACTAGCAAGTTCACTTAGTGGAGTTGCTGCTTTTTTCGCAGGTGGAAGTTGTATTTTTGGTTTAACAAATATTTTTTATGCACAACATGATATAGGGCACGCAAACAAAATAAAAATAGAGTTAGAAAGTAATATAAAAAAGTATCGTAAACATGTAGAGGAACTCTCTGAGCAAGATGAAATTAGTGAAGATCATTTAAATTATTTAGAATTTTACGAAGAAAATTTATCTAGGTTCCATTCATACTTAAAAGAGGAAAAGTCTAGTGTTTTTCTTAATATGGTAATTTCTTGCGGAACTTTTTTTGAATTTTTAGGGTTTATAGGAAGCAAGCCTCTCTTAGGTCATCCGTTACTTTATCCAGACTTGGAAAATCCCGCTAAAATATGCCTTATTAGCGGGCTACTTATTGTCTCCATTGGCAGTCTTGCAGAAGCCTTTAGTGTCTTACCAAAACTCGTTAAAAGTGGCTTTTATAAGCTTAGCGGAATTGAAGATGAAATAGAAGAGACAAAAAAAGAGATACAAGAAAATATTTTAGTTAAATTCGAAGAGGATATGAAAGCGTTGGTTTTTTCACAAAAAAAAGACCTAAGTAGAAATCAAAAAGAACAAAACCTAACATCAGCTATTCTAGATCTTTACAAAGAATCTTTAAAAACTAGAGCAAAAGAAAGAAGACACTACAATTATCTAAAATTTTCTGGGCAGATTTCTATCGGCTTAGGCGTATTTATTTTTTGCTTAGATAAAATACTTCATTACCAATCATCCTCTGTAAGTATAGGAATTATAAATACAGCTAGCGCTATTACAGTTTGTGGAATTATTCTAGGACTGTCATCCTACTTCTATTACAGTAAGTATATAAAAACACCTCCTTTAGCAGAATCTTCTGGTCTCCATGATGAAAATAAGAAAATTCAAAGACTACAAATTTTAGGAATTATTTTGAAAAAAAATATAAAAAGACAGTCACACAAGGATTTTGAATCAAGTTTTACTTATTTTAAACAAATTGCTCCGATTGATAGTTTCAGTAGAAAACACAGACAACCTGGGAACATACAATTTCATGACCATTTTACGTCACAAGAAAACTCTCCAACTAATATCACCCTCCATATTCTAACAAAGTTATACAAAAAGGGCATCTTATATCAAGTAGGAAACCTACTGCTTGATAATCTTCTTTGTGATAAAACCCTACACACCGATAGTAAATGTATTCACATAGACAGAGATAAAAAAGAAGGATTTATAGATTGGAAACAAATCGTTTTTGATGGATTTAATAGTGATAACAGAAATTCTCATGATCTTGAAAAAAGTAAAAATTTACTTTTACAGTTGATAAACTGCGCAATTAAAGTTGAAACAAAAACTTTGAAAGAAGAACTTAACATATCAATAGATCAATTAATTCAAGCAATACCATAGCCTCTAAAAATCAATTGAATCAAAGAATACTTTAAAATTGTGGTCTATACCAGTAATATCTCCTTTTTTCATTTTTACCCAAATATTTTCACCCCCAATAGGCTCACTAGATATCAACATATGTTTTACGTATCCTTCTACCGACTTTTCAACACATTCTTTTGCATAAAAAGGACAAGAATCGCTTTCTGGGCACTTGTGCTTATGAGTACTATAGTATAAACTATTTCCTAAACAAAAACTGAGTATTACCTCTCCATTGGAAAGAACAAAAGAATAGTAGTTTAAATAATCTTTGTTGAAATCATTTTCATTACCAATATTACCATACCTATTAATCAAGTAGGATATAGATGTCTTCACTGACTCTGACAAATCTGCCATAGAAATATTCTTCGATGCTAAATCAAAATTATTCTTCATACTTTCAAGAATCCAATAAAATAAAACCTCACTATCCGTACTACCTTTTATATTTGACAATAAACTTGGAGATATCTTTGACATAATATCTTTTTTAACTTCTGGAAAATTTGCAATGTGACCATTATGACAAAATGTCCAGTTTAAATGCTTAAAAGGGTGCGTGTTTACATTACTATGTTCGCCTTGAGTGGCTCGTCTTATATGAGCAAGAAAAGTTTCGGAGCTTAGATGCTGCGAGACTTCATTAAACTTCTTATCATTAAATGCACTCTCACAGTTTTTAACGATATAGGGGCGTCCAAGTTTATAATAAGCAATGCCCCAACCGTCGGGATGCTTTTTGCTTTGATCAACTAGGGCATTTTTAGCCACAATCAAACTATTATGAATACTACTTTGAATAATTGACCTAAAAGAGAAAATTCTACACATATTAAACCTGTTTTTTTTCTTATTACGTATGATGTGTTTTTCGGATATACAAAAAAAAAATTTATATTAAATTAGCTTTAATAATAAAAAAGTATTTAATCTTTTTTTTTTTTGTATACTGAAATGTGAGTCATACATTCTTAACAATATATTTTTACGAGATAAAAATGGAAAATTATCAAAAACTAAAAGTTATTGAAAATCAAATTTCGCTCATTTCTTCAATAAAGTCAGTTTTAAGCTGGGACCATCAATGCAATATGCCAGCTCTTGGCGCAAATTATCGCGGTGATCAGATGGCCTATCTAAGTTCACTCACACATAAATTACTTACTTGCGAAGATTATAAAATTACCCTTGAAAAAGCTGAGCAAGAGGCTTTACAGCTAAATAAAACATCCCATGAAGCTGCTCACCTGAATTTATCAAGAAAAAGGTATGAAAAAATAAAAAGTCTACCTGAAGAGCTTGTAAAACAAATCAGTAAAGCAAAGGTTTTAACCCAAAAATCTTGGGAAGCTGCTGTTCAAGCAAAAAATTTTAAGATTTTAGAAAAAGATCTAACAAAACTTGTTAGTTTAACCAAAGAAAAGTGTAAGTTGATTAACAGCTCTAAGAGAGAGTATGACTTATTATTAGATGAGTTTGAACCAGGTGTTACAAGTAATGAGTTAGATCATATATTCGCTAAGCTTTTGCCTAAACTAAAAGATATATTAAAAGATATTTTAAATAATAAAAAATTCACAGAAAAATTCTCACTCAAACATTGTCCAATTCAAACACAAAAAACTCTATGCATGAACTTAAGTACGAAACTTGGATATCATTCGGACATCATGCGAATAAGTACTTCAAGTCACCCCTTCAGTGCTACACTTGGGTTAAAAGACTATAGAATAACAACACGCTATGATGAAAGAAACTTTATATCATCTTTTCTCGCAACGGCTCATGAAATGGGACACTCACTTTACGAACAGGGTTTACCAATTCAATACAAATCGTTGCCAATCGGCCAAGCAGCATCATATGGAGTGCATGAATCGCAATCTTTATTTTGGGAAAAAAGAGTTGTATCGTCCAAAGAATTTTTGCAAGAGTGGTTTGGTCAGTTTTCTCCATTTTTTAATACTAAAATCAGTGATAATGATAATCTATATAAAGTATTTAATCATGTTTCTCCTGGTTTAATTCGAGTTGATAGCGATGAGGTTACTTATTGCCTTCATATTATAATTCGATATGAAATTGAAAAAAAGATTTTTTCAAACTCGCTTGAAGTAAAAGATATCCCGCAAATGTGGAATGATTTATATAACCAATATTTAGGCTTATTACCTCAAAATGACGCTGAAGGTTGCTTGCAAGATATTCATTGGGCATGTGGATCTTTTGGCTATTTTCCATCTTATGCCCTTGGACACTTGATCTCATCTCAATTTACTGCAACATTAGAAAAAGCACATGGCCCTATTTCTGATTTAATCAAAGAGCAAAAACTTGATCTTGTTAAAAACTGGTTAAAAGAAAATGTTTACCTCAAAGGTTCACTACATAAGCCTTTTGACTTGGTTAAGTTTGTAAGTAATTCGTTTCTAGATGAAACATATTTTACTGGCTATCTTGAAAAAAAGTATGGACTCTAAACTTTAACTTAAAAACGAAAAGATCCTCTTTTAAAAAATAAAACCTGCCATATCTTATAGAAAAATATCATAAAGACTTAATTGTTTTTCAGCCTGTTTTATAGTAGTATGTACGCACATATTTTTTTGAAAAATAAATTTCTATGGAGTTAAAATCAAATGTACCAAACAACTGACTTTAGAAAAGGGCTGAAGATAGAATATGATAATAAAGTATTTGTTATCGTCGAGTTCCAACATGTAAACCCAGGTAAAGGCTCTGCTTTTGTAAGGACTAAGCTAAAAAATCTTGAAAATGGCAAAGTCCTCGACGTTACATTTAAAGCTGGCGTGGATAAAGTCGGTATTCCTGATATTGAAACAACAGAAATGCAGTACTTATTTTCAGATGGTAATTCTTACACCTTTATGGACAACAAAAGTTACGATCAAGTTGCCCTTAGTAATGAAGACGTTGGGGACGCAAAATTTTACCTAAAAGAAAACTCTATGGTCAGAGTCACAATATTTAACGGTAAGCCTGTTGCTATTGATATTGATAATTTTGTGGAGCTTGAAGTAAAAGAAACACAACCGAACATAAAAGGTGACACATCTTCAGGTGGAGGAAAACCTGCAACAATGGAAACAGGTTTAACAATTACTGTTCCTTTCCATATAAATGCTGGCGACATACTCAAAATTGATACACGAACTAATAAATATATAGAAAAAGTTAAAGGCTAAATATGGATATTGATAAAATTGAAAACTATATTAAATTGATGAATACGTACGGTCTTTCAGAATTAGAAATTACCGAATCTACCGAATCAATTAAATTAAAGTATGGTAACCCACAGTATCAATCAAGCATGATGAGCCCTATTCAATATCAAGCTCCTAATCAACAAGTAAGTAAGCCTACTGCTCCTCCTTTCAGCCAAACTGAAAATAGTGAACCTGATAAACACCAAAGTAAAAAAGAAGTTTCAAAAAATACAAAAGAAATCAAATCGCCTTTTGTTGGGACTTTTTATGGCGCGCCTTCTCCTGAAGCAAGTAATTTCGTAGAAATTGGACAAACGGTAAAAAAAGGCCAAACACTTTGTATCGTAGAAGCAATGAAACTTATGAACGAAATTGAATCAGAATTTGATGGAGTGATCAAAGACATTCTTGTAAAGAATGAACAAGCCATTGAGTTTGATCAAGCGATCTTTCATATTGAAACTCGAGAATAGGGATATAAGATTTGAAAAAAATCCTCATAGCTAATCGCGGAGAAATTGCTATACGAATTATCCGTGCTTGTCAAGAACTTGGCCTTGAAACAGTTGCTATTCATTCTATTGTTGATAAAAACTCTCTACACACAAAACTTGCAGACGAAAGCGTTTGTATTGGACAAAATCCAAGTTTACAAAGCTACCTTAACATACCTAAAGTTATGAGTGCTGCTGAAATAACAGGCGCTGATGCAATTCACCCCGGATATGGCTTTCTTTCTGAAAGCTCTGAATTTGCTAAAGTTTGTCAAGAGTATGGTTTAGTTTTTATTGGACCAAGTCCGAGACAAATTGAAATTTTAGGAAATAAGGTTGAAGCAAGAAAGCTTGCAATATCGGCGAACATACCTTTATTACCAGGGTTAACGGAACCTATTGTCGATCTTAAACAAGCAAAAATTTCAGCGGAAGAAATCGGCTACCCTGTTATAATAAAAGCTTCAGCAGGGGGTGGTGGAAGAGGAATGAAAATTGTCAACACACCCGGTGAGTTGAACAAACAATTACTTATCGCTCAATCGGAAGCTAAGTCGTGTTTTGGCTTATCAGATTGCTACTTGGAAAAATACTTATCCAACCCACGACATATTGAAATCCAAATCATTGCAGACCACCACAATAACGTTCTTCATTTGGGAGAAAGAGAATGTTCTATACAAAGGCGTCACCAAAAAATTATTGAAGAATCACCATCCATAACCCTCGATCAAAACTTAAAAAATATTGTTGCAAATTACGCCGTTAGTCTGGCTCGTCAGGCTGAATATCGATCTCTTGGAACAGTTGAATTCTTGTTTCAGGATAATAGGTTCTATTTTATGGAAATGAACACGAGAGTCCAAGTAGAACATCCTGTAACAGAATCTGTAACAGGTATTGACCTCATCAAAGAACAGATACAAATCGCAAAAGGACTTCCACTTTCCTTCAAACAAGAGGATGTCACTTTTACCGGTCACTCTATTGAATGTAGGATCAATGCAGAAGATCCTTTTTCCTTTGCCCCTTGCCCAGGAAAAGTAAAAGAATATCACCAACCAGGAGGACCTGGGATAAGAGTTGATAGTATGCTATATAGTGGCTACACTGTACCACCACATTATGACTCCATGATTGCAAAATTGATTTCCTACGGAAAAACTAGAAAAGAATCTATCCAAAGAATGCTTCGAGCTTTAAAAGAAATGAAAATCTCTGGAATAAAAAATAATAGCGAGTTTCACAAACGAATACTTAATGATTCGAATTTTCAAAATAATAACTTATCAACTAAATTTATTGAAAATTTTTTAAGCAAAGAAAATATTAGCTAAATAATTACGAGTAATTAGATTTGCCTTTTTGAGCAAAAGTATTCAAAAGATGAAAAAGTGTTAAACCAAAAAGTACGGAGGAAAAAAGGGAAAGAAACACACACCATGCTCCCAAATCCACTGTATAAACACAAACAAGATAACCTACACCCGTTGAAAAAATTATCGGCAAAGCATAAGTCATCTGTGTTTGAACATGCTCCTCGTGAACCATAACTGTACTTGTTGCTGTCATAATTGTTGTATCAGAGATAGGTGATATATGATCTCCAGCCACACAGCCTGATAAAATCGCACCTAGAATTGGATAAAAAAGAGGTAAGTGTTCTACAGCAATAGGCGCTGTTACTTGCGAAATACTCATGTACATTTCAACTCCAATGGGAAACATCATAGCAGCTGTTCCCCATGATGATCCAATCGCAAATGATGCAACGAATGAACCTACAAAAAACATCAAAGGCAAAGTGTTATGCATAGCAGTACTAACAAAAAGATTACCTAAATATTTGCCAGTATGAAGATCATTTCTTAGGATATCCCCTAGTGTCCAAGCCAAAAGTAAGATAAGAGTAGAAGGTAGCATCATCTTAAAGCCTTGCCAATATTGTTGCGGTAATTGAAAAACCCGAATCCTACCTCGAAAACAAAAAAAACAGGTATTTATTAATAAGGCAAGGAATCCTCCAAGAAAAAGACCTTGCGGTGCTGATGATTGGCGTAAAGCTCGCCAAAGACTCACCTCTCCAGCAAAACCTGACCACTGCCCTGAAACCAAAAGTCCTAAAATAATAAAACTGATAAGAAAAAAAATTGGGAAAAGAAAATCAGCCATGGTTGATTCAGACGATCCACTTTTTTTATTAAAATAGGTTTGTCTTGGGGGATTATTATAAAATACGTTACCCGTCTTCTCCGCTTCTTCCTCATGTTTTTTCATATAGCCAAATGAAATTCTTCTTATCACAATAAACCAAGTAAAAAAAATAATAAGAAAAGAATAAAAGATATAAGGAACGATATTCAAGTAAACCATAAAAGGGGAGGCTATAATTTTAGTGTCAGGACTGAAAGCATCTTCTCGAATACCATTATCCCTTAAAAAGCCAACAATAGCAGCTACCCAGCTTGAAATCGGGCAAATAACAGCTAAAGGAGCAGCCATCGAATCAACGAGAAAGGCTAATTTTGCTCTGGGAATTTTAAAACGATCGGTTAACGAAAACATGACAGAGCCAACCGTTAGGCTACTAAAATAATCATCTATAAATAAGAATAATGATAGTATTAGAGACGCAGACTCGGCCTGCTTTTTCGTTTGTAAGATTGACCGCACTTTCCTTTCATAAGCTTGAGCACCTCCGCTCGAATGAATCATGGTAATCGTAATGCCTAAAGTGAATAAGAAGAGGCAAATTAAACTATTATTAGCGCTCCAAAAATCAAAGTTAAATGAATAAAGAGAGGATAGTTCGAGATTTCCATAAAAAATTAGAATTGCTTTTTTCAGTGCTAATAAAATATTTCCATTCTGACTTATTAAGGAAGCAACAAAAATACCGACCCCTAAGGATAAAAATATCCTTTTTGTTAAGTAACCTAAAACTAAGACTACAAAAGGTGGAATTAATGAGAAAACTGACGAATCGGTCATATCCTTCAAGCTCCGCTTAAAATTTAACAGATTGGAAACGAAGGCTTCATACAGTCAAAAAGGTACCAAGATTAAGGGGTGATTATCTTGCGCACAGTATTTGAATTTAGCTTTGAATTTCCTAAGTTAGAAAGCTTTATAGCTTATCGGCACTAGCTATAAAGTCAAGTCTTAAATAAGCTAATAAACACTTAAAGTTTAGAATCATGATTTTATTAAATTTTTTCTATCAGACTTGACCGTGTGGGAAGAGTTTTCTTTATCAAGTACTAATTAAGCGCACCAAGAACTTTCCTGTTTTCCATAACCCAAAGAGCAACAGGGTCGGGTAATTCAACAAGGTTTACTTTCATAATATCCGTATGTAACGAATCGTCTAATATAGTTTTTAACCGATTTTTTATGAATGCTCTTTCCTTCATTCCCCAAAGAAGACTTTTCCCCTTACCCTTTAGAAGTTTTGCGGCTCTTACTCGCAATTCCATAGGAAAAATAAATAAAGGTAAATGAATGTCAACCTCTTTATCATCAATTGTGGACTTATAAGAATATCTTTGTCCGCGGCTACTTAAAACAAGTAAATCAACCCTTTTTAACATTATGGAAATTAATTCATCTCCAAGTTGGTTTTCTAATATTTCATCAGCTTTTTCTAAAATGGATAGATCTGCCAGAATCAGTGCAAGAGGAAAGTTGTGAAAAAACTTTTCTCCCTCTTCTCTTATCAAATTTTTTTCTTCATTAGTAAAAATTATGCTACTTTCATCACTAAAGAAAGTTTGTGACTCAAGAAGTTGATTGAACTTTTTTTGAGCCGAGGTGATCTTTTGAAAATCTAATAATGGAAGAAGTGACTCTAATCCTCCAAGGTTCGAAATACTTGTATTTATTAAATTTTGCTCTTGGCTAAGAACGTCTACAAGGTTTAGTTCATTAATAAATGGGAATTTTTTTCTAATTTGTACAAATTTCATATTTCCACTTAAAGCTTCTATGACTTTCAGCCTTCCTGCTAAAGTAGAAAAAGCTACACTTTGGGGGCTTAATGTAGCCTGACCAAGGGAAATACTAGGGTTATCATTTTTTAATGACTTTGCTGCTAAATATTTTTCCATCATGATATATGGCAAGTTTTTTTGTACTTGATTTTCATTCCAAACTTGAAATTCAAAAATATTTTTTCCACTGTCAAAAACTTTACAATCCTTGTAACGTCTAACATCTGAATCCGTACAAAAAAGAGGAACCTCTTCTTTTTTGTAATATTTACCTTCATATAAAGTATTGATTGCTTTCTCATCATACTCTAGTGCGTAGCGATCACGTAAAATTTGATCACCAGTTAGAGTTCCTTCTTCAAACCTTTGGTATTCCATGACAGAACTCGACAACTTAATTCCAACAGGCGCAGCACCCGTAGTCAAATATTCTTTATACAAAGAATCTTTAGCGCTTTGTGGAAAATTAGCGTGTAAGGATCCTGCAAAATTATGACGTAAACCGAGCGTATGACCGACTTCATGGGCGACAACCTCTCTCACATAATCTTTAGATACTTTTAATAACGTATCTTCGTTCATTTCTTCTTCATGATTATGCAGTAACTCACTCAAGCTGGAGATCATACTCTCTCCTGGATGAAAATCACACAAAGGTTTTTTTTCAAAACCAGCAAGTGAGATATCAATAGAACCTTTCTTATGATTATGAGATTTTTCATCTAATAATCTTCGAAGTAAAAGCTGTGCTCTGTCTCTTCCTGAAAAAGCAAAGACACTTGTCAAAAATATCTGGGCATGTAAAATTTGTCCAGTTCTCGGGTCCATTTGAGCGTCAGCATAAGCAAACCCCGCATCATTCCAATCTACCCATTGAATAACGTTATATTCAAAATTAGGTGCAGTTATCCCCTCTGGAGCATCCTTAACTTGTAAAACTTCCTTACCAAAAGCTTTATTCCAATAAAGAACACCATCTTTGACAGCGTCTTTATATTCTGCAGGTGTATTTGCAGAAACATGATAAACTATAGGCTTATTGTGATTAAATTTACTTGCATAAACGACATCACCTTGACCCGGCAATATTTGTGGAGCGACTTCAAAAAACCCCATTTTTTTAAAATCTTTAGACACTGTTTTTTGAAAGTCTGGATCGGGCTCATATGGAGTAAGATAGTATAAAACTTTAACGGGGACTTGCTTGTTAACACCAAAAATTTTTGATTCCATTTGTGCTACTTGACGAATTATAATTTTATTATTTTGATTTAAATCAATTGTTTCAACATAACTAACGCCTATATCAATTGAATCCCATGAGTTGGGTTTATATTCTCCTCCTTCTAAATCTGCTGCGTGCCAATCTGAAGCAATAAAAATTTTTGACATGCCTTCGGAAAAGTCAAAAAATATGGTGTCATCTGAAATTTCTTGTATGGTAAATTTTGCTAAAATTAAATCTTGTGGTATATCATTACTTATCCTATGTCCGTGGGTTGCTTCCATCATATACAAAAACTTGTCCACTCTTTTGAATGCGACAACCCTAGACTTAAGACCATTAAACCTACCGACTATTGGCTGAACAACCATATTCCCTTGAAGAAGGAACTCTTTATCTAAAGAAGAAACTTTAAGACCAAGTCTATGACTACCATTTTTTTCCTTCTTAGAATTTGATACTACGAAAGATTCACCAATTGACTGGGGAGCTTTAACTAAAGATGAACGATCAGTTCGCTCTCCACAACTTGAAACGGCAATAACTAAGGCTAAGAAACTAACCTTCATAACACAGGTCATGAGACACTCCAGTTATTATTTAACTTTAGATATAAATAGATTGGTAAGACATACTTGTTCTCTTGTCAATAAAATTTAACAATAATAATTTGCAGATGAGGCAAAGGGGATATTTTATATTAAAATAAAATTACAAGTTATATGTAAAAGACTCAACTTTTTTATTTACCTTTTTAGTATTAATTTTTCCCTGATTTTTCGGTACATACTTTACAAATACTATTTTTAGTCCACAAAAAATAGATACAAAGTTATTGGAGAGTCATATATGTCAATAAAGATTTTTATTTTTTATATCCTATCGGTTATTGCCATGAAAGAAAGTCTTCTAATTTCGAGCCCATTTGTTCTTGAAATAGAAAGGAAAAATGAAGTAAAAAATATATGTTTAGATGATGTTTTCTTGAGTAAATACCCATTAATAGTCCAAGAAATGTTACAAAAAGGGCTTTTTCAAGAAGCCATTTGGTACTTAGAAGAAAACCTATTGAGTCAAAACATAGAAATACTCAAAAAAATGTTAGAAGATATTATGAAGACAAAAATCATAAAAACTGAGAATTTGAATAAAAAGCGCCTACAAGGAGCAACAAAGCCAAGAGTGGTAGACCTACCTAATAATGTTAAAGGTGTTCTCAAAGTAAATAGTTTACATCCTTCATCAAACTACAAATCTGAAGTTGGAGCTTATAAAATTGATCAGCTTTTTCGTTTTTCTATTGTACCGATGACCGTAGTAACGAAATTTAATAACCAACTCGCATCAATCCAATATTTTGTAAAAGACACAAAAGCAGCAAGTACAAAAAATGGTTATCAAAAGAGTATTAAGCTTAATATTTTTGATTTTATAATCCGAAACAAGGACCGAAACGGTGAGAATATAATTCTCCTAGATCAAAGAGAAGTCGCAATTGATCACGGTCTTTCCCTAAGAAATAGAAATTATCTTGGAACATTTTTAAATTTATCAGACAGTTTAAAAGAAAAAATTTTCTTACGTTATGATTCAGTCCGTTTTTTATCATCTTCACCAAAAAAAAATCCTGAACAATTCAAGGGCGAAAAAAATCTAATGGAACGATTAAAAAAAATTACGAAAGAAAAGATGATAATCTATCTCTGCCCACTTCTGTCTGAAAAAAAAGTCAGTATGATCTACAACAGGATCCAAAAGTTATTTCGCTATATCGAAGAAACTAATAAAACCGATATATAAAAAAGACTTTATGATGTATAAATAAAATTCTTATCATCGTTACATACATTAATTAAACCAAAACATAAAAAAAAAATTTTCTCTTACTTTAAAATAAAGACTTCAATTGTTAGTTCATATAAAATTAACTTGAAGTTTATTTTTATATGTGCTTAGTGAAACCTTATATGCTTTTTTCAAACTTTAGGGCCAATTCAATGGCTCTTTACTTTACGAAGATAAAACATAGAAAAGAAGGCTAAAGGGCTTTAAGAAATTTTTCAAATATTTTTTTAAAATTTTATGAAAGCAAATACTACTCCATTTTGTGAGGACTTCGATGATGTTACATTCTCAAAACAAGATCAAACTCACGACAGCTCAAGCAATCATTAAATACCTACAGGCTCAAAACATAAGAAGGGATAATCATGAAAGTCCTTTCTTCGCTGGTATGTGGGGTATTTTTGGCCATGGTAATGTTGCTGGTATTGGGCAGGCATTAGAAGAAAATAGGAGCTTTAAATTCTATCAAGGAAGAAATGAGCAAGCAATGGTTCACGCGAGTGTAGCTTATGCTAAACAAAAAAATCGTTTACAAACATTTGCCTGTACATCATCTATCGGACCTGGCGCAACAAATATGCTAACAGGAGCAGCCTTAGCAACAATCAATCGTTTACCTGTTCTTCTTCTTCCGGGCGACAGTTTTGCAAGAAGAACACCAGGTCCAGTATTACAACAGTTAGAGTACCCGGGTTGCCCTGAAATATCTGTTAACGATTGCTTTAAACCTGTTTCACGATTTTGGGACAGAATTCAGCGTCCCGAACAAATTTTATACTCGCTACCAGAAGCTATGCGAATACTCACATCACAAGCAGAAACAGGGGCGGTAACAATATCTTTGCCTCAAGATGTCCAAACAGAAGCTTATGATTTTCCACTGAGTTTTTTTGACACACAAGTCCATAAAGTAAGCAGGGAAATTGCCTGCCAAGAACTCATTTATGATGCCACTGAAAAAATAATAAACAGTCAAAAGCCGCTTATTATTGCTGGAGGAGGAGTTAGGTACTCAGAAGCAGAAACGGTACTGAAAAAATTTTGTGAACAAACAGGTATTCCCTGTTCTGAAACACAAGCAGGTAAAGGGACTTTAGTATTTAATCATCCCCAAAGTTTAGGTTCAATCGGTGCAACAGGATCACAAGCAGCCAATAGAATAGCTGAACAATCGGATCTTATTATATGCATTGGCACTCGTTTATCAGACTTTACAACAGCATCTGCCACACAATTTCAAAATAAACAAAGATGTTTCATAAATCTTAATATAAATGCTTTCGATAGTTTTAAATATAACTCTCTCCCATTGACTGGGGATGCAAAAGCTTTAATTGAACAGCTTTCTAGTAGTTTAAAAAATAAAAATTACCAGATAAGTCAAGAATACAAGAGAAAAATTACCACAGAAAAAGAAGATTGGCAGAGTATTCTTTATACTATAAAAGAAGAAACGTATAATGAGCAAAAGGGACTTTCTCAAGTAGCTGCTTTACAAACAATTAATCAACAACTAGCCCCAGAAGATACAATTATTTGCGCTGCAGGTAGTCTTCCTGGAGACCTACATAAATTATTTAATGTTGAAAAGACAAGTCAATATCACATGGAATATGGCTTTTCGTGTATGGGCTATGAAATTTCTGGTGGTGTCGGCATTGCTCTAAGCAAGGAGGTCGGAGAAACCTTCATTTTTGTTGGCGACGGGTCGTATCTTATGATGCACACGGACATTATTACTGCTCTTCAAGAAAATAAAAAAATCACCCTTCTTATTTTTGAAAACCACAAATTTAATAGTATAGATAAACTTTCAAAAAACTGTGGAGGTCAAGGTTTTGGCAACGAATTTTGCTACCGTAATCCAGAAACAAATGAACTCGATGGTAAATATCTTCAAATTGACTTTGCTAAAAATGTTGAATCGCTTGGTGGAAAATCATTTATAGCCACAACAAGGAATGAACTTAATACTGCTCTAGAAAAAGCAAAAGATCTTCCAAGCGCTTGTGCAATTATTATAAAAGTTAACCTGGAAAAAAATGTACCCTCTTTCAGCACTCGTTGGGAGGTTCCAATTGCACAAATTAGTAAAAGTCAAAAAGTATCTGACGCTAGATTAGAATATGAAAAATTTTTCACTTAAATATTTAGGGCTCGAACATGGAAAAAGTAAAACTTGGAATATCTCCTATTAATTGGTGTAACGATGATCTTAGAAATATTGGTCAGCATATAACACTGGAGCAATCTTTAACAGAGATGAAGGAAGCCGGTTACACAGGAACTGAACTTGGTCATAGGTTTCCAAGTGATGTGACAAAAATGAAAGAACTACTTTCACACTATGACTTAAAGTTAGCATCAGCATGGCACTCAACTTTCTTTGTTGAAGAAAGCCTCGACAAAGAAATTTCATCTCTTGAAAAAAAACTTGATTTTCTACTTGCTGTTGGTTCAGATTGTATAAATATCGCAGAGTGTTCGAGAACCGTTCATACGAATCAAAGCGTAGCTCTCAGAGAAAAGCCCGTCCTTGATAATAAGGAAAAAATTGCTTTAATGAAGTGTCTAGATGTGGCTGGAAGCTTGTGCGCTTCAAAAGGCATTAAAATGTGCTACCATCACCACATGGGTACAGTTATACAAAACTTGAACGAAATAAATTTTTTACTTGAAAATACAAATCCAGATCGTGTCAGAATATGTTTCGACACTGGACACCTACTATACGCAGGGATTGATCCTATATGGTTTTATACTAAATACTATGACCGTATCTCGCATATTCACTTGAAAGATATTAGAAAATCTATTTTTAGCTCAAAAGTATATGAAACGTCCTTTCTTGATTCTGTTCTAACCGGTATTTTCACAGTACCTGGAGATGGTATGATTCCATTCACTAACCTATTTAGGCTAATCCAAAAACATAAATACCAAGGTTGGTTGATAATTGAAGCAGAGCAAGACCCATTGAAGGCTAACCCATTTGATCATGCAAAAAATAGTTTCGAATATATAAATAAAAATTGGAAAAACTAGAAAAGGAAAATAAAGATGAAAGAATCAAACCTTACGCAAACTAAAAATCACGGCACAGAATTTTGGAATGACAGTTGCGACTTCAATGAATTAAACCACGCTGTTAAGGAAGGGGCTACAGGAGCAACATCCAATCCTGTCATTGTTGGTGCTGTCTTGAATAAAAATCTAAACCATTTTCAAGGCCTTATTGATGAAACTATCGTAACAAACCCAGAAAAGGATGAAAGAGAAATTGCTTGGTCTATCATTGAAAATGTTGCTTGCCAAGCAGCTAAAATACTAGAGCCTGTTTATTCCTCTAATAACGGAAAAACTGGAAAACTATGTCTTCAAGTTAATCCTCTTTACTACAATAATTCTAAGAAAATGATCGATCATGGTTTAAAGTTAGCGGAGTTAGCCCCCAATATTGCTATTAAAGTCCCGGCAACAGAAGCTGGCATAAATGCAATGGAAGAACTAACAGCTCAAAACGTAACCGTAAACGCAACCGTGAGTTTCTCGGTTTCTCAAGCAATCCACACTGCGGAAGCTATAGAAAAAGGCCTTCAAAAAGCTCAAGCTAACGGATTTAATACAGAAACCATAACACCATACATCACACTTATGGTTGGTCGAATTGATGATTATATAAAAAGATGTCAAGACAAAAAGATGCTAGATGTTGATCCTGGTTGCTTTCACTGGGCAGGGGTTGCAGTATTTAAAAATGCATATAAAATTTTTAAACAAAGAGGATATAAGTCAAAAATATTAGCAGCTGCATATAGAAATCACATGCACTGGGACCAACTTATTGGAAATAATCTTGTACTAAGTATGCCTTATAAATGGTGGAATGCTTTTAATTCAAAGACAAAAAACGTAACACAAACTATCGAAGATCATATTCCAGAAAAACATTTGGAACAACTGTATGATAATTTTCCAGAGTTTAGAAAAATATATGACCAGGACACAATGACAGCATCCAAATACTCAAACCTAGAGCCAGCTATCCATACACTGCTGCAATTTGCAGGGGGCCTAGATCAGGTTTGTCATATCGTTCGTCAAAACATGCTAAAATGAGATAAAAAAGGATTTTTTCTTATGCAAAATCTAAATACTAATTATCGCATGAAAAGTTTCTATCCAGGCGAAAATCAATTTAAGGATACCTATAAAAAAACAGGGATTGATTTTAAGATATTGAAACTTGAAGAGTCTCAGGAAAAAAGCATCTTTCTACAAGGAAAAGAAACTGCTGTTCTTCTTCTTTCTGGAAAATGCGAAGCTCATTTTAATAATAAAATAACAACAATATCTCGTTCTTCTTGGAAAAAAGATCTCCCATTTGTTTTTCATCTACCAAGTCAAACAGCACTTAAACTTAAAGCAACTACTGAGTCAAAATTTGCTATTGTTGAAACAGATAACTTAGAGACCTTTGAACCAAAACTTTATGAGCCTAAAGATGTTTTTGAGGAGCATAGAGGCAAAGATATTTTAGACAATGCGTGCTATAGATTGGTTCGTCTTGTTTTTGACAGAACAATAGCCCCAAAAGAAGCTAAGTTGGTTATTGGAGAAGTAATTAACTTCCCTGGACGTTGGAGTAGTTACCCTCCCCATCACCATGTTCAACCTGAGCTTTACTACTACGAGTTTGATCCATCTTATGGTTATGGACACGGAGAACTCGGTAATGATGTATATAAAATAAAGCATCAAGATTTACTGTCCATAACAGATGCTAGGGATCATAGCCAAGTTTCAGCTCCAGGTTTCACAATGTACTACATCTGGACAATAAGACACTTAGATTCAAAACCTTACAATGGGTTTGAATACACAAAACCATACGATAAGCTTTTATAGAAAAAACATAAGAATATAAAAGTTAAATGCCCTCGAAAAGATTTGATATTTCTCTACCATCACAAATCTGTATCTTTTAAAGTAATACTATAAATTTCTCTTCTTTTAATTTTTTAGTTGTAAAACAAAAAGAGAAAGAAAAGGTATATAGGTAACAAGTAAAAGAACAACAATCATAGTAATCAAAAAGGGTTTTATAGTTTTTAAAAGATCATGAATTTTAACTTTGGCTATGTCGCTTGCAACAAATAAATTTATTCCTACAGGTGGAGTAACAAAACCAATGGCTAGATTAACAACCATAATAACACCAAAATGAATTGGATTGATGCCAACTTTTACGACAATTGGTAAGAAAATTGGCGTCAAAATTAAAATTGCAGCCAGAGTTTCCATGAACGTTCCAACAATAAGCAAAACAACGTTTATAGCGAGAAGAATCATCAGTTTATTACTAGTTAAACTAAGCATAAACTCAACAATTTTTTCGGGAATATGGCTGATTGTCATAATATTGCCAAAAATTCTTGCCATTGCAATAAGCATAACGACAACTGCAGATGTTGAACACGCTTTCATCAAGCAAGGGATAATATTTTTTTTATTTATTTCTTTGTAAACAAAAACCCCAAGAAAAAGTCCATAGCTTGAGGCTATAGCACCAGCTTCAGTGGGAGTTATAAAACCACCGTAAATTCCACCCAGAACAATGATTGGAACAAGAAGTGCACCTTTAGCATACCAAATGGCTTCTAGAATGTCCTTTAACTTACCAGAACGTTCTTGCCCTTTCCAACCATTTTTTCTAGAATAAATATATGCAATGATCATTAAGGAAAATCCCATCAAAAGTCCGGGAAAAAGACCACTTATAAATAAATTCCCAATGGATTCCTCTGACACAATCCCATATATGATGAAGGGGTTACTGGGAGGAATCATGACTCCAATAGCACCAGCTGCAGCAACAATGGTAGCGCTGAAGTAAGGATTATAACCCCTTTGTACCATTGCAGGAATTGCAAGAGTGCCAATAGCAGCAACAGTTGCAGGACCAGACCCTGAGATAGAAGAAAAAAACATACAAGAAGCAATTGTAGCTAAAGCAAGTCCCCCGTAACACGACCCAAGAAGTGTATCTCCGAGCTTTAAAAGTCGACGCGATAAACCACCCTCTCCCATAAAAGTTCCCGCAGCAATAAAAAAGGGAATTGCCATAATAGGGAAAGAATCGACTGCTGTAAATGCGATTGGAGCTAGATAAAAGGTAGAAAGATTGATTGAATTAAGTGAAACAAATAGAGCAGATAAACCAAGAGAAATAGAAACAGGGACTGCTAAGGATAAAAATATTCCAAAATATAGAAAAAGAAGTACACTCGTACTTACTTCAAATGGGTATGTAAAAGTTAACATAAGAACGTAGGTTATAAAGCAAGAGTAGATCATATTTTCAAGACCATGCTCTTTTAGAGAATTATATAGCTCTTGAATTAAGCGTATGGACATAAGACCAAATGAAACCGGTATAGCTAAATAAGGAATATAATACGGTATCTGTAAAACGGGAGTAATTTGTGGAAATTTTTGTTGAATACTAATATGCTTAAAACCAGCATAGCACATGAAACTAGTGAATACTAAAAAGCACAGCTGTGTAATTGGCCACAGGACCTTTTGAGATTTTTTGGGGAGCAAATCAAAAAATATATCCACACGGATGTTAGAGTGATTTTTAATCGCAACAGAAATAGCTAAATAAGAAATCCACACAAAAACAAAACGAGATAGTTCTCCAGTCCAGATTGGGGCCTCAGATCCCCCAGCTAGGTATGATAAAATATAGCGATATATGGATTGAAATGTAATTAAAGATATTATTAAAAGTAAACCAAAACATAAAAAAGGTTTTTCGAGATGCTCATTTAAATATTTAAGATTTGAAAAAAAATACTCTTTTATTGTTTTTGTTTCTTTTGTTACTAAAACTGACATTTTTCTCCTAAATTACGTTTGAGTAGCTTGAATTAATTGAATTATTCTTGATGGTATTTTATCAGAAAATTCTTCCCAAACTCGTCGTGTAGCTTTTTTATAATAATCTTTTTCTTTCTTCATAGGAGTATAAATTGATATTCCCATTTTAATAAACTCTTCTCTAGCAATTTTTTGTTGCTCAGCCATTAATTTTCTCTCATAAATAACTGCTTGTCGACCAGACTCTATAACGATATCTTGAAGATCCTGAGGAAGAGAGTAAAAATAATCCTTATTCATCATTAAAAAATTAAGTGAATAATTGTGCTCAGATTCAATAAAGTACTTTAGTACTTCTCCATGCTTTGAGTTATATAAAAGTGAATATGTATTGCTTTCACCATCGACAGCACCTTGCTGTAAGGCTATATAGGCTTCTCCCCATGCTATGGGAGTGGGTATCATTTTAAGTTCTTCAGCAACTTTAATCTCTACTGGAGAGTCAGTAGTACGGATATTTAGATTGATCAGACTTTGAGGACTTTTAATAGGTCTTTTTGTTGATGCAAAATTACGATAACCATACTCACCAAACATAATGGGGACTAAATTAATTGATTCTGCTATTTTCTTAAATTCTTTACCGAGAAGTCCGTTGTCGAGGTCATGATATAGATTCTCTTGATACTTTCTCTCAGTAATATAAGGAAGGTCTAATGCCATAAATGAGGTGGAAAAACTAGCCATATTTGGTGACGAACTAGAAGCAACTTCAATAAGACCTTGTTGTGCAGCTTCCATTCCGGCTCTATCACTTCCTAAAATTGCGTTGCTGAAAAGAAGAACTTTTATCTTACCTTTAGACAAAGTTTGTACTATATCGCAAAATTTTTGATACCCAAGAGTACTTGCATCACTTGGAGCAGAGGGATTAGCAATTCTGATGGTATAAGTTTTTTCTCCTTGATTAACTTCTTCTTTCCTTAAATTATTCAAAAAAGTGGGCAGAGTTATAAGAACAAAAAAAAGTAAAAGTGATATCCTAATATTTTTTTGATTCATTCGTAACCTTTTCTTGTGAGAAATGGTCTTACTTTTTAAGTAAAAAATAAATTTTTCATAAATA